>JBFXEP010000452.1:0-2932 GCA_050179995.1 Hyphomicrobium sp. | reverse complement strand
GCCCGCGACCAGCTCCCGGATGTCCGCTTCATCGTCGACGATCAAAATATCTGCAGCCATGGCTCAACTCCGTGGTCGTCTGGTCAGGGATCAGATGTCACCGGCGGCCGCGAGCGTGCGCCCGCCGTCGCCACCCGCAGCATCGGCAGCGGGCTTGTCCGTCAAAATCGCAATCGGGAACGAGAGCCGCACGCGCGCGCCCGACGCGCGCTGCGGCGTCACGGGTGCGTCGTCGAGCAGAAGCACGCCGCCGTGCTGCTCGGTGATCTTCGCCACGATGGCGAGCCCGAGACCGGTGCCCTTGTGACCCTTCGTGGTCACGTAGGGCTCGAGCAGGCGCGAGCGGTTGTGCTTCGGCAACCCGGGACCGTTGTCGATGACGTCGATGGCGACGGCACGGTCCTCGACATGCAGCTCCACGTCCACGCGGCCGTTGCGGCCCGGCTCCGCCTCCATCGCCTGCTCCACCGCCTCGGTCGCGTTCTTGACCAGGTTGGTGACGGCCTGCGTCAGGAGCCGCCGGTCGAAGGCAGCGAGCAGCGGCGCGTCCGGCAGCTTGAGGCCATAGACCACGCTCGCGTGGCTCTCGCGGAACAGGATCACCGAATCCGACACGGCATCGCGCAGGTCGTTGATCTCGATCACCGGCTTCGGGATGCGCGCGAACGAGGCGAACTCGTCCACCATCGTCTTGATGTCTCCGGCCTGCCGCTCGATGGTCGCCGTCAGCTTGTCGAACGTATCGCGGTCGTCGACGATCACGCGCCCGTACTTGCGCCGGATGCGCTCGGCCGAGAGGATGATCGGCGTCAACGGATTCTTGATCTCGTGCGCGATGCGCCGCGCCACATCGGCCCAGGCCGACGTGCGCTGCGCGGAGACGAGCTCCGTGATGTCGTCGACCGTGACCACCGAGCCGACATCTCCCGGCCCCGCCTTCTCGCGCGTGACGCGCACGGCGAACGTGCGCTCCTCGTCGCCGATCGTGATCGAGATTTCCTGCGCGCCGCGCGACTTGACGCCCTGCTCCTCGCGCCGCTCGAGCGCCGGCGCGAGCACGGGGAGCGCATCGACGAGCTTCTTGCCGACGAGCTCCTGCTCGGTGATCGCCAGCAATTGCTCCGCCGCGCGCGACACGAGCGTAATGCGGTCCTGGCTGTCGATGCCGATGACGCCGGCCGACACGCCCGACAGCACGGCCTCCATGAAGCGGCGCCGGTCGGTGAGCTGCTCGTTGGCCGTCATCAGCGCGTCGCGCTGGTGCTTGAGCTCGCGCGTCATGGTGTTGAAGGTCGAGGAGAGGCGCCTGAGGTCGCCCTCGCCGCGCCGCTCCGGCAGCTCGACGGCGAGGTTGCCGCGCGAGACCTGCTGCGCGGCTTCGATGAGGCGGCGGATCGGCGCCACGAACCGGCTCGCGAACCATAGCCCCACCCAGATGGCCGCTAGCAGCGCCGTCATCGAGATCATGGTGTAGATGAGCCCATGCGCCAGCTTGAGCCCGCCGCGTGCCGCGCGCAGGCGGTTGTACTCGCTGACGCTCTGCTCGGTGCGCTGCAGGTGGCCCATCACCTTGGGATCGAGCAGCCGCGTCACGTAGAGGAAACGGTCGGGATAGCGCGTGAGCTTGGCCAGCCCCGACACCTGCGAGGCGCCCGTCGGCGTGAAGAGCGCCACCTGTCCCTGCTCCGCCTGCCGGAAGGACTCGGGCGGCACCGGCGAATACGGCAGCGCCTGATCCTCAAGCGCCGCGATCACCGGATCGCCACGCCCGTCGAGCACATAGGCGGAGGGAATGTCGCGCAGTCCCGCCTGCGCGATGACATGCTGCTTGAACTCGGGGCTGTCGATCGGAATCTGATCGGCCGCTGAATCGATGTCGCGCACCATGTTGGCGAGATCGGTGCGCAAGAGCTGGCCATGCTCGACCACGTAAGCCTGCGCCACCTCGACCGAGTTGCTGATGATGGCGCGCGTGCGCGACGAGAACCAGCCGTCGATCGAGCGCGAGAAGGTCGTCGTCGCCGCCACCGCCAGCAGCATGGCGGGCAGCGCGGCGATGATCGAGAACAGGAGCACGATGCGCACGTGCAGCCTGGCGCCCGCGAGCTTGGCCCGCCACGCCCGCCACATGCCGAAGCCCTGCCATGCGATGACGCCGATCATGGCTCCGATCAGGATGACGTTGACCAGCAGCGCCCAGACCACGTACTCGTCGCGCGGCGGGATGGGGGTCAGTCCGGTGACCAGAAGGTAGGTGGCGAGCGCCGAGACGAGCGACAGCACCACCACCACGGCGCCGATCCAGAAGGCGCGGTCGGTGACGTCGAGCAGCGGCGACGCCGCACCCTCGGTCCAACTGGCCGTGTTGAGAGAGCCCTTGTTCGCCATCAACCCTTCGCGTGCTGCCGCGTGCCACGCCGGGCACCAGTGTCACTTTCCGAGCACGAACGTTGGTCGTGCCTATGCGCCGACGCCACGAACCTGTCCGAGGTGGCGTCCGCCGGGCACTACCCACACCCTAACTGTGACATTCTTGCGACGCAATTGGTGCGGCAGATCAGCTTGTGTGCAATCCTGCCACGCGCCGTCTTGCTGGAAAGTGACGCGGTTCTTGCGCCACAGGGCGGCTGGGCGGGCCTCTATCAAGGCATCGGCGTGCGGAAAACGCGGATGTCGAGCGCCTTGATGCGGCTCCGCAGCGTATTGCGGTTGAGGCCCAGGAGCTCGGCGGCGCGGATCTGGTTGCCCCGCGTCGCCGCCAGCGCCGCCGACAGCAGCGGATGCTCGACCTGCCTGATTACCCGGTCGTAGAGACCGGGCGGCGGCAGATCCTTGCCGAAGCCGGCGAAGTACTGCGCGAGATAGCGCTCCACCAGTTCGGAGAAATCCTTGGGCTCGGCGTCCGGGCGCGCGCTGCGCTTCGGCAGCACCT
>JBFXEP010000451.1:0-2940 GCA_050179995.1 Hyphomicrobium sp. | reverse complement strand
GCCTCGTCGAGCGTGATCTCCATGTTGTAGCGCAGGTCCGCGCCGCGCTCGCGCGAGGAGCCCCGCCGCGGACTGCCGCGCCGCCCGCCCATGAACTCGCCGAAAAGATCGTCGAAGATGTCCGACATCGACGAGGCGAAGTCGGGCCCGAATCCGCCGCGCCCGCCCATGCCGTGATCGAACGCGGCGTGGCCGAACTTGTCGTAGGCCGCGCGCTTCTGCGGATCCCTCAGCGCCTCGTAGGCCTCGTTCAGCTCCTTGAACTGCTGTTCCTTCGCCATGTCGCCGGGGTTGCGGTCCGGGTGACATTCCTTGGCGAGCGTGCGGAAGGCGGCTTTGAGATCCTGCTCGCTCGCCGTGCGGGGAACACCGAGGATTTCGTAGTAGTCGCGTTTGGCCATGGGGGGGCATTCTATCCGGCGGGCCGAGGCGGGAGGCAAGTACAATCCGAGGGGCTGGTGGGGCGCCGCTCCGGGCAACAGCCCGACCCGACAAACAGCTCCCCGGCCGTGCAGAGATTATCCGCACCGAGCCGGAGAGGGAATGGCGGGCTCGTTAGCCCGTCTGCTTCTTGTCGTCCTTGACCTCTTCGAAATCGGCATCGACGATCGTGTCGTCCGAGCCGCCCGTGTCCGAGGAGCCGTCACCCGCGCCGGTGTCGCCGCCCTTGGCGCTGTAGATGGCCTCGCCGATCTTCATTGCCACCTGGGCAAGCGACGTGGTCGCCTGCTTGATGCGATCCGCGTCGTCGGATGCGATCGCCTCCTTGGTGGCCTCGATGGCCTTTTCCACGTCGCCCTTGACCGCGGCCACGGCCGGCAGCGCGCCGTTCTCGGCGAGCTCCTTCTCCGTCGAGTGAACGAGCGCCTCGGCCTGGTTCCTGGTTTCGACGAGCTCGCGCTTCTTCTTGTCATCGGCCGCGTGCGCCTCCGCGTCCTTCACCATGCGCTCGATCTCGGAATCGGAGAGACCGCCCGAGGCCTGGATGCGGATCGACTGCTCCTTGCCGGTCGCCTTGTCCCTGGCCGACACGTGCACGATGCCGTTGGCGTCGATGTCGAACGTGACCTCGACTTGCGGCACGCCGCGCGGCGCCGGCGGGAGGCCGACGAGATCGAACTGGCCGAGCAGCTTGTTGTCGGCCGCCATCTCGCGCTCGCCCTGGCTGACGCGGATGGTGACCGCGTTCTGCCCGTCCTCGGCCGTGGAGAACACCTGGCTCTTCTTGGTCGGGATCGTGGTATTGCGGTCGATCAGGCGCGTGAACACGCCGCCGAGCGTCTCGATGCCGAGCGACAGCGGCGTCACGTCGAGCAGCAGCACGTCCTTGACTTCGCCCTTGAGGACGCCGCCCTGGATCGCCGCGCCGACGGCTACCACCTCGTCCGGGTTGACGCCCTTGTGCGGCTCCTTGCCGAACAGCTCCTTGACGACCTGCTGCACCTTCGGCATGCGCGTCATGCCGCCGACGAGGACCACCTCGTCGATCTCGGCAGCCTTGAGCCCGGCATCCTTGAGCGCCTGCTCGCAGGGCCCGCGCGTCTTCATGATGAGATCATCGACCAGGCTCTCGAGCTTGGCGCGCGTCAGCTTCATCGTGAGGTGCTTGGGGCCGGTCTGGTCGGCCGTGATGAACGGCAGGTTGATCTCGGTCTGCGCCGACGATGACAGCTCGATCTTGGCCTTCTCGGCCGCTTCCTTGAGCCGCTGCAGGGCGAGCTTGTCGCTCCTGAGATCGATGCCCTGCTCCTTCTTGAACTCGTCGGCGAGGTAGGTGACGAGCTTCATGTCGAAGTCTTCACCGCCGAGGAACGTGTCGCCGTTGGTGCTCTTCACCTCGAACACGCCATCGCCGATCTCGAGGATCGAGATGTCGAAGGTGCCGCCGCCCAGGTCGTACACGGCGATGGTCTTGGCTTCCTTCTTCTTGTCGAGACCATAGGCGAGCGCCGCCGCCGTCGGCTCGTTGATGATGCGCAGAACCTCGAGGCCTGCGATCCTGCCGGCGTCCTTGGTCGCCTGACGCTGCGCGTCGTTGAAGTAGGCGGGCACCGTGATGACGGCCTGCGTCACCGGCTCGCCGAGCTTGGCCTCGGCCGTCTCTTTCATCTTCTGCAGGATGAAGGCCGAGATCTGCTGCGGCGAGTACGGCTTGCCGTTGGCCTCGACCCAGGCGTCGCCCGTCGGTCCCCTCACGATCTGGTAGGGAACGAGCTTCTTGTCCTTCTCGACCATCGGGTCTTCGTAGCGCCGTCCGATGAGGCGCTTGATGGCGAACAGCGTGTTGGTGGGGTTGGTCACCGCCTGGCGCTTGGCCGGAAGTCCGACCAGGCGCTCGCCATCGTCCGCGAAGGCGACGATCGACGGGGTGGTGTTCATGCCTTCGGCATTCTCGAGCACCCGGGGCTTGCCCCCTTCCATGACCGCGACGCACGAGTTGGTAGTGCCGAGATCGATACCGATGACTTTTGACATTCTCCGAATTTCCTCTTCGTTGCGGCAGACCGTCCGGACCCTAGTTGCACTGGCGCCCGGCTCGTCCCTTCGCCCCCTGGACGGGGGCAGGGGATTCGGTCCCCAGGAGAACAAATGATGATGCGGGCTTATATAGGGTCGTGTTTTCGCTGCGCAACGGGCGCTTCCCCCCGCCGCAGGTTCAAATTTGGGCCTGTTGCTTTAACACTTCTCAGGGGGCCCAGCGCAAGCGTCCCGGGCGCCCATCCAGCCCTCGCAATGCCTGACAAAGCGTTACCGATCGGTCCCGTTGCCGGCGGAGCATCTAGTCGATGATCGCCTCGGACCTGGTCGCTCCGTTCGCCGCGCCCTAGGGCGCGTTGTCGTTTCCGGCCTCCTCGCCAGGTGCGCCTTCCGGGTCGGCGCTTTCGGGCTTGCTGGCCTTGGGCCCGCCCTTGGCCACCACGACCATCGCCGGCCGCAGCA
>JBFXEP010000450.1:0-2951 GCA_050179995.1 Hyphomicrobium sp. | reverse complement strand
GAAGCCTCGGACGGTGCGGACATGGAGACTCTCGGGAATGATGCTAGACCATGATCGCTTCGGACCCTATCAGTCCGAAGCGTGAATCATCGGTCTCAACCGACGACGGGTCGGACGATGGGCTGCGGCCGCTGACCGGTCAAGCAGCCCGCTGACCGCACCTTCGGCCCCTGATCCGCCTCGAGGATTGGCCCATGCCCGCCGCGCCGAGCCGCGAAAGAACCGACATCCTGATCGCCGGCGCGAGCTTCGCCGGCCTCGCCCTGGCCCGCGCCCTGATCTCGGCCTTCGGCTGCGACATCCGCGTCACCATCGTCGACCGCGCCGCCCGCAAGGAGACGCGTGGCCCCGACGCGCGCGCCTTCGCGCTCTCGGCCGGCGCGCGCCGCATGCTCGATACGCTCGGCATATGGCAGGCCGTCGCCGCATCGGCCGAGCCGGTCACCGATATCGAGATCACGGACTCGAATCTCGACGCCGGCGTCCGACCGGTGCTCCTCCACTACGACAATCGCCTCGACGGAAACGACGGCACGTCCGAGCCGGCCACCCACATCGTGCCCGCCCACGAGCTTGAGCAGGCTCTGTGGAGCTCGGTCGCCTCCGACCCGAGCCTCACCCTCCTCGCCCCTGCCGAGATCCTGACCTTCACCGACGCGGGCTCGGCCACGACGGCCGTCCTCGCCGACGGCCGCGAGATCGCAGCCCCGCTGCTCGTCGGCGCCGAAGGCCGCCGCTCGCCGTCGCGCGACGGCGCCCGCATCGGCACCGTTGGCTGGCGCTACGGACAGACGGCCCTCGTCACCACCATCGCCCACGATCGCCCACACGGCGGCCGCGCCATCCAGCACTTCTTGCCCGCGGGACCGTTCGCCATCCTGCCGCTCCCCGGCAATCGCTCGTGCCTGACCTGGACCGAGGACGCGGAGGAGGCCAAGCGCATCATGGCCCTCGACGACGCGGGCTTCCTGGTCGAGATCGAGACGCGTGTCGCCGGCCGCCTCGGCACCATCGAGGTCGTCGGACCGCGCCAAACCTGGCCGCTCGAGATGCACCTCGCCCGCGCCTATGTGGCACCGCGCTTCGCGCTCATCGGCGACGCGGCCCACGGCGTGCATCCGATCGCCGGCCAGGGTGCCAACCTCGCCTTCCGCGACGCGGCGGCGCTGAGCGAGGTCATCGCCGACGCCATGCGCCTCGGCCTCGATCCCGGCAGCATGCAGATCTTGTCGCGCTACCAGACCTGGCGCCGCTTCGATTCCTTCGCGTCGGCCGCAACGTTCGACGGCTTGAACAAGCTCTTCTCGAACGACAACACGTTCGTGCGCGCCGCGCGCGACTTCGGCCTCGGCGTGGTCGAGCGCCTGCCGGCCGTCAAGCGCGCCCTCGTCTCCGAAGCCGCCGGCGTCACCGGCGACCTCCCCCGCCTGTTCAAGTCGGAGCGGCTCTGACCCCCTTCCTTCTCCCTTGGGGAGAAGGTGCCCCGAAGGAGCGGATGATGGGGCTTCACACGCTCCAACGTTGACTGTGCTGCAAGTCCCTGGGTCCCGACTCTGCGCGACGCCGCTACCGCGTCGCCGCTCCGGCCGGGATGACAAAGGTGATGGCGCCCAATTCTGTCATCCCGGGCGGCGCGTTGGCGCCGACTCGGGACCCAGGGGCCACAAGCTCAATCGTCCGCTTCCGCAGCGCCCTCGTCCCCCGCATCCACCTCGTCGGGCGGGGCGAGCACGATGACGCCGCGCGCGAGATCGACCGCGCGCACCACATCCTCGATCATCGGATAGAGCGCGGTGCGTGTCGCGCCTTCGGGGCGCACCTCGAGAATATCGCCCGCGCCATAGTTGGCGACCGCAACCACGGTGCCGAGCACGTCCCCCGCCTCCGTCACAGCCGAAAGCCCGACCAGGTCGGCGTGGTAGTACTCGCCCTCCTCCGGCGGCGGCAGCCGATCGCGCGCGACGTAGAGGGCGCAGCCCTTGAGCGCCTCGGCGCCATCGCGATCGTTGACGCCCTCGACGCGGCAGATGAGCCCCTTCGCCGTCGCGCCCTCGACCACGAGCGTCACCGGCGGTCCTCCGGACTCCCGCTCGAGCGCCCCATAGCCGGCGATGGCGTCGGGCTCCGCCGTGTAGCTGCGCACCAGCACCGCGCCCCGGATACCGTGCGCTCCGATGATATGCCCGAGCAGAACCCGTCGCCCTGCGGTGGTGGATTTTCTAGACAAGCGGCCCCATGAACCTCAGCTCGACCTCGACCGGCGCGCCGGCGATGTCGACCACGGCCTGGGACACCGGCTTCGGCGGCGGAAAGCGCAACGCGACGTCAATGGTCGCCCCGTCCGGCCCCGCCTCCTGCCCGGTGAGGAGCACGCCATGGGGCGGCACGGCGAGGCGCACCTCGACCACGGCTTCGCCGCGTGACGCATCATAGAGACAGCGGCCGCGGAACACACCCCCGTTGCGATCGGAGCCGAGAAGCCGCCCCTCGCGCAGCACGGCGATGCCATCGCTGCGATGCGCCTCATCTGCGGCGCAGCTCGTGAAGTTCAGCCCGTAGACGCCGTCGTCGAGCACGGCCAGGAAACCCGCTTGGATCAACGCCGGTGAACGCTAGCACGGTGCGCTGGAAGACTGTGCGGATGTTCGGTCCGCATCCTTAAATTGAATTCGCGATCCGGTGCGGCCTACTGCAGGCGCTCGATCCGGTTGCCGATGGCGACGGCATAGAGCCACAGCCGCCGCTCGCGCTCGGTCCAGGTCGCGACATCCGGCTTCTCGTTCATCAGCGTGGTGCCTTGCACCAGCACCTCGCTGCGCTTGTCCCACCAGGCCGCCTCGGCCTCGGTGAGATTGGTCCTCAATGGCATGGAGAACGTCCCCGAAAATGCGCAGGGACACGTCGTCTCGGCTGAATGCCGTCGTCGGCTGCCCTGCCCCCCAACCCGCGCC
>JBFXEP010000449.1:0-2957 GCA_050179995.1 Hyphomicrobium sp. | reverse complement strand
CAAAATCGGTGGCCTTGTTGGTCTCCTTGCTGATCGGCTCGTCGGAAATGATGAGCGATGTGCCCGGCCAGACGTAGGCGGAGACGCGGCTCAGCACCTCGGGCGGGAAGGTCACGCGGTCGAGCGCTGCGGTGGCGGGGCCGAGGTCGGTTGCGGGCGGCGCCAGCAGAGGCTCGGACTGGCGGCGCTTCTTCTTGCGGGAGGACGCGTAGTCCTCGTCGCCCACGTCGGCGGAGGCGACGCGCGCCATTGGACGCGGGCGCAGCGACACCACGTTCCATTTCACGTCGCCGCCGTTGCCGGCGTAGTCCATCGCGGTGAAGATGTGCGTGCCGATCTCCTTCTCGGGCGCGGCGATGGTGACGGGCACGTCGAGCACCGGCTCGTGGCCCTGGCGGATGTAGAGCCGCTGCGTCTTCAAGCTAACGAAGACCGACACGGGGAGCGTCTTGCGCTTGGCCTCCTGGGCTTCCGTCACGGCGGCGGTCTTGGCGGCGTCGGCGGCCTTGCGGTCCTGGGTGGCGCGGGCAAGATCGGCGGCGGGCGCCTGATCCTGGACCTGGGCGTCGGCGAGCTGCTTCTCGGCCTTGACCTTGTTCTCGGCGGCCTTGGCGGCGTCCTTCTCGGCCGCGGTGCGCCGCTTGGCGGTGCGTGCCTCGGCGATCTTGCGCGCGGCGGTCTTCACCCAGTCGTCGGCGCTCTTGAGGTTGCGCTCGGCGCGCTTCAGGGCCTTGGCGGTCTTGGCGCGAGCGGCGGTCTTGGCCTTCTCGACCTTCTTCAATTCATCGACGCGCTTGGCGGCGGCTTCCGCCGCCGGCACCTTGGCCGCCGCCTCTTCCTTGAGGGAGTCGAGCAGCGCCTGGCGCTCCGGCCATTTGCGCAAGTCGGGCTGGAACGGCTTTCCGCTGTCGCTCGTGTCCTCGTCCGGCTCGTAGGCGATGGGCGTCGTGGCGGAGAAGCCGCTCGCCGCCGGCTTCCAGAGTTTGGCGTGTGTGATGGGGCTCGGGGCCACGTCCTCGCCGGCCACGATCACGCGCATGCCGACGCTGGTGAGGCCGAAGAGGCCGTCGGCGAAGCTGCGCGGCAGGCGCACGCAGCCGTGCGAGGCGGGATAGCCCGGGAGGGCGCCCGCGTGCAGCGCGATGCCCGACCACGTGAGCCGCTGCATGAAGGGCATCTCGGCGTCGTCGTAGAGGTTCGAGTAATGGTCCCTGTTTTTCTGCAGGATGCTGTAGATGCCGACCGGGGTCTCGTAGTCGGTCTGGCCGCTCGATACGCGGGCGCGCATGGCGCGGCCCTCGGCGTCGTAGACGGAGATGCGCTGATCGTAGATCGACACGACGGCGAGAACGGCCGGTCCCGCGAGCGCCGGCTCGGCTGGGCTCGGCTCGGTGTCCTTGGGCGTGCTCCATCCCGGACCGGCGGCGGTGAAGAGGAGGAGGAGCGGGGCGAGGGCGAAGCTCGCGACCTTTGCAAGACGTCGTAAAGCCATGTGACCCAACCAGCCCGAGCTCGAATTTTCCCTTGGCGCCGAGACTTAACGCAGCATACCGCTCCGCGTTCCTGGCGCAAATGTGGCTTCGGCCTCACGGCGCGAAGGCAGGAACCCTCATGGCGATGTGGCGTTTTCTTCTGAAAATCCAAGAGCGGAGGATGCCATGACCCTTCATGATCCGGACCGCGAGAGTGGTCGCAACAACCTGGATGGCACGCGCAAAGGCGCACGCTGGGGGGCGGCCGGCGTCGGCATTGTTGCCCTCGTCGTCGTGCTGGCGCTGGCGCTCGTCCTGCTCGGGCCCACCAACCGGCTGGAAGAGGCCGCGAACTGGCCCAAGAATTCGCAATCCATGCCGCCCCCGATCCCGTAAACTTGAAGGGCGACAAGCGGGCAACCGAAAGAGGAGTGCTTCGACATGCGCGAGACGATCCAGCGCGATTTCATGGTCTTCCTGGCCGAGGGGCAGGAGGGCATCGGCTCCGTGCACGACATCGGGCCGGATTCGATCAGCGTCTACGTCGAGAACTTCGGCGAGTTCGTCGTGCCGCTTGCGGCCGTGAAGGCGGTGCACGACGACAAGGTGATCCTCGACCGGGCGCAGGTGAGCGACAAGCTGCTCAGGGCCGTGAGGTACGCGCACGACAGCGAGGACCCGCGGCTCGCCGGGTGAGGTTCTGAAGGGATGGTAGCGGGAGGCGGACTTGAACCGCCGACCTAAGGATTATGAGACCTTCGCTCTAACCACCTGAGCTATCCCGCCGAAGACCCTGGCCTCTCTGATGAGACCGATGATTCACGCTTCGGGCTGATAGGGTCCGAAGCGATCATGGTCTATAGGAATCGGCGGGCTTGGCGTCAAGCGCCGCCCGCCGTGGAGCCTCAAGGCAATCGCGCTATTCGGCGGCGATGGGCCGTTCCTGCTCAGCCCGCTTCTTGAAGCGCATCATCGTGAAGATGCCCCACGGCCGTAGCGCCTTGCGCTCGGTCAGGGTGAGGTCGTCGCAGACCAGGACACGAGACTGGTCGAACACCGAGCGCCAGCCGATGATCTCGGCGAAGGGGGCCATGCGCCGCTCGACCCAGCCACGCACGCCCTCGGTCTGGCTGAAGTGATTGACGATCAGCACCTCGCCGCCGGGCCTCGTGACACGTGCCAACTCGCGCATCACGCGCTCGGGCTCGGGCACCACCGTCATGACGAACATCGCCGTCACGATGTCGAAGGCGTTGTCGGGAAACTGCAGGTCGCCCGCGTCCATCTCGTGCAGGCCCGTGACGTGGTCGAGCCCGTCCTTGGCCACGCGCTCGCGCGCCTTGTCCAGCATGTCGGGTGAGAGGTCGATGCCGATGATCTCGAGATGGCGGCCGTAGTCGGCGAGGGCGAGGCCGGTGCCGACGCCCACCTCGAGCACGCGTCCGCTGTCGATGCTCTGGTTGATCACCTCGGCGGCGTGCTTGC
>JBFXEP010000448.1:0-2982 GCA_050179995.1 Hyphomicrobium sp. | reverse complement strand
CCGCCCGAGTGAATCCCGGCCGCACAACTATGCTAGACCTCGGGCTCTGCCCGAGGTCTCCATGCCGCTCTTCGTCCACATCGCGCCCGAGCCCGTCGCCAAGCGCATCCGGAGAATCGGTATCGCGCCGCGCCGCCTTCGCGTGCCGCACGCGGGTTTCGACCGGCTCGTGTGGGCGTTCCCCGTCATGGAAAGCTACACGCTGACCCATCAGTGGGCGCGCGAGCTGAAGCGCTCCGGCGCGCGCACCATGGTCGCCGTCACCTTTCGCATCGCTGACGGCGAGCCGGTCTTCGCGCACCACTACAACGCCGAGCCCGAGCTTCTGCCCGCGGCGGACGCCGTAGCGCGCCTTCGTGCGATGGACGATCAGCTCGGCGGGCAAGTCGTCGTTCCGCGCCGCATCCTGCCCTCCGAGATCGAAAGCGTGCGCCTCCTGCCGCGCACATTCGGATGGCGCTATTTCCCGGAGGCCAAGAGCGCCGGCAGATACCCGTGCGATTGCCCCATGTGCGCGCCGCGCGGCGAGGTGAAGGCCAGGCGCTACCGGGCGCGCATTCCGCTCCTCACGCACCGCTGGGACTCCCGCCGCGAAGGCTGAGCCGCGTCAGGCCTGCTGGCCGTAGCTTTTGAACTTGTCGAGCACGACGCGCATCTCCTCCTCGGAGATCACGGCCGGCGGTCCGATCGCCAGCACCTTGGTGTACTGCTCGGCCAGGATTTCGACCTCGTGCGCGAGCGCGAGTGCATCGCGGAGCGTCTTGCCGATCGCGATCGCGCCGTGGTGCGCCATGAGGCAGGCCTGCCGGTCGGCGAGCCCGCGCCCGACGTTCTGCGCAAGCTTCTCCGTGCCGAACGTGGCGTAGGGCAGCACCGGGATGTCGATTCCGCCCGAGATCGCCACCATGTAGTGGAAGGCCGGGATGGAGCGGCCCGCGCAGGCGAGCACCACGGCATGCAGCGAGTGCGTGTGCACCACCGCCCCCATGTCGCGGCGCGCCTTGTACGCGGCGAGGTGGAACTGCCACTCCGACGAGGGCTTCTTCTGCTTGCCCGGCACCTTTCCGTCGCCGGCGACGAACACGATGTCACGCGCCTTGATGTCCGCGTAGGCGATCCCCGTCGGCGTGATCAACATACCGTCGGCGAAACGCGCCGACACGTTCCCGGACGAGCCCGGTGAAAGACCGCTGCGGCTCATGGCGAGCGCCGTCGCCACGACTTCCTGGCGCAGCCGCATCTCCTCGCGGTCGCGCGTCTTGCGGGCTTTCGCCAGTTTCTTCTTTTTCTTGGGGGCTTTCGTCATGCGGCACTCTCGCACTGTTCGGGATAGAGGGAGATCAGGCCGGCGCGCGTCGCCGGTGCCACGCCGCGCTCCGTGATGAAGCCGGTGACGAGGCGCTGCGGCGTCACGTCGAAGGCGGGATTCGCCGCGGGTGAGCCCGGTGCGGCGAGCTCGACCGTGACCAGAGCGCCGTTCGCGAGGCGCCCCTGCAACTTGAGGACCTCGTCGGAGCTGCGCTCCTCGATCGGTATGTCGCGCCCCGACGCGATCGTCCAGTCGATCGTGGAATATGGTAACGCGACGTAAAACGGCACGCCGTTGTCGTGCGCGGCGAGCGCCTTGAGGTAGGTGCCGATCTTGTTGGCGACGTCTCCGTTGGCGGTGACCCGGTCGGTGCCGACGATGCAGATGTCGACCTTGCCGTGCTGCATGAGATGGCCGCCCGCGTTGTCGACCACGATGGTGTGCGGAACGCCGTGGCTGCCGAGCTCGAACGCCGTCAGGGCCGCGCCCTGATTGCGCGGTCGCGTCTCGTCGACCCAGACATGCACGGCAATGCCGGCGTCGTGCGCCTGGTAGATGGGCGAGGTCGCCGTGCCCCAGTCGACGCACGCGAGCCAGCCCGCGTTGCAGTGCGTGAGGATGTTGACCGGCGCACCCGCGGGTTCCTTGGCTGCGATGGCCCGGATCAGCTCGAGGCCGTGCATGCCGATGCGCCGGCAGGTCTCGACGTCGTCCTCCGCGATGGCGCCGGCCTTGTCGAATGCCGCGGACGCGCGCGCGGCAGCCGGCAGCGGCTCGACCACGCGCCGCACCTCCTCGAGCGCCCACTTGAGGTTGATTGCCGTAGGGCGCTGCTTGGCGAGAAGGGCGATCGCGTCCGCGAGCGCGGCATCCGACGCATCCCGGCGCAGCGCGAACGCAAGCCCATAGGCGGCTGTGACGCCGATCAGCGGCGCGCCGCGCACCTGCATGGTGAGGATTGCCTGCTTCGCATCCTCGACCGAGGCGAGCGTCAGCATCTCGAAGCGGTGCGGCAGCTTCGTCTGGTCGATGATCTCGACCGATGCGCCGTCCGCGCCGGGCCGGATCGTCCGCATGGGCGTGCCGTTGATCTTCATGGGATGATCGCGCTTTCGAAGCTGGTCAGTCGAGCCCGCCGGCGACCGGGGGCCCGAGCGGAATATGGATGGTCTCGTCGAGGCCGCAGCCCGCGCAACCGAGGTGGTACCACTCCGCATAAGGCCGCGCCGAGCGATCGGCAAGGGCAAGCCCGTTCTGCCCGCAGCGAGGACAATCGAGGGCGGCCTCGGCATCCGTGCGCCAGCGCGCGATCACAGCCAGCGCCTGGGCAAGCTCTTGCGGGGAGAGCGCCATTCAATGGCCTTCGAACGCGACCAGCGCGTGGCACCGGATGCCATGGCTCGAGAGGAGCTTGAGGCCGCCGAGGTCCGGGAGGTCGATGATGAACGTGGCGCCCACTACCTCGCCGCCGCTGCGGCGGACGAGCTTCACGGCTGCTTCCGCCGTGCCGCCGGTCGCGATCAGATCGTCGACGATCAGGATGCGCTGGCCCGGCGTCAGCGCGTCCTCGTGGATCTCGATCACGTCGACGCCGTACTCGAGCGTGTACTCCTGCCCGATGGTCTTCCAGGGAAGCTTTCCCTTCTTGCGGATCGGGATGAAGCCGCATCCGA
>JBFXEP010000447.1:0-2991 GCA_050179995.1 Hyphomicrobium sp. | reverse complement strand
TAGTTCTTCTGGCCCGGCTCCTCTTCCTTCTTCTTGCAATCGATGTCGAGCTTCACCCACGGCGTGTCGACCTTGCACTTGCCGTCCTTCATGGTGAAGACGTCGCCGAACTCGCCGGCCATGCCTTCGAGATCGATGCCTTCCTTCTCGCCGTTCTCGGCGACGCTCTCCTCGCTCTTCTGAGGAGCCTCGGCCGCGGCGGGGGCCTCTTCCCTGGGTGCCGTGGCGGAGTCCGCCGGCTGCGGCGCGGCCTCGGACTTCGGCGCGGCGGGAGCGGCGGCGGCCTCGGTGCTGCTGCAGCGGACGAGATCGGCCGGGGCCTTGGTCCAGATCATCGTCTTCGACAGGAAGCTGATGCCGGCGTAGCCCTTGACCTTGAGCGTGCCGTCGGCAAGCGGGGTGATCTCGACGTTGTAGTTCTTCTTCTTCTCGGGGCTGTAGATCCAGGCGTCGTCGCCGCCCCAGGCGCCGCCCGTCTTCACCACGTCGCCCAGGATCTGGCGGCCGCAGCCCTTGGCGTCGGACGCGGGATCCTTGACCCACACCACGTGGCCGCAGATCTTGCCGCCACAGTCCTTGATCTCGATGGCGCCGCGGCCGGTGTCGTTCATCCACACGCCGAGCAGATCGTCCGCCGCGAAGGCGGGGGCGGAAACGGCGAGCGCGGATGCGAGCGCGGCGGCGCGAAGAGCGTGTCTCACGTACGGCATAGCTGCCTCCTCATGTTGTCTCGGCTTGAACGGCCGCGTGCAGAGATGCGTTCCGTCACGTCAAGGATACGCTCGCGGCAAGCCCGACAAACCGGACCCAATTCACCTTGCTTCACGCGCCGCGTGCGCGCTGTTCCCCGGGAAACATCATTGCACGGAGAACGGGGGAGAGGAATTGTGATTGTCAGATCTGGTTAGGCGAAATTTCGACGAGGAGACCCCTGTCCAGGATGACGACGCGGTCCATTCGCCGCGCCAAGTCCAGGTTGTGGGTGGCGATCAGCGCGGCCACGCCTTCACTGCGGAAGAGACCGATCAGCTCCTGGAACACCAGCTCGGAGGTGTGCGGATCAAGGTTACCGGTTGGCTCGTCGGCGAGGATCAGGCGCGGGCGGTTGGCGAGCGCACGGCAGATGGCGGTGCGCTGCTGCTCACCGCCCGAGAGCTGGGCGGGGCGATGGTCGAGACGGTCAGCAAGGCCCAGCGCCGAAAGGAGCTTCCTCGCGCGCTCCTCGCCCTCGCGGCGCGAGCGGCCGAGGATCATCTGCGGGATGGCGACGTTCTCCATGGCGGAGAACTCGGGCAGCAGCTGATGGAACTGGTAAATGAAGCCCATGTCGGTGCGCCGGATGAGGGTGCGCGCATGGTCGTCGAGGGTGCCGCAGTCGCGTCCCGCGACGACGACATGGCCAGAGTCGGGCGTCTCGAGCAGTCCGGCAATGTGCAAGAGCGTCGACTTGCCGGAACCCGAGGGGCCGACGAGGGCCACGCACTGCCCGGCCCAGACGTCGATCGAGGCGCCGGCGAGCACGTGAATCTCGCGCGTGCCCTGGTGAAAGGCGCGCTCGAGCGCGACCAGGCGCAGGACCGGGATGTGCTGTGCGGTCATCTCGTGCACGGGCGCATCCTTCCGTCCGCGCACAGCGCCCCCTCACCCGGCGCGTTCCGCGCCGACCCACTCCTCACCTCTCCCCGATGGGGAGAGGTCGCGACCCGGCGATGAGCCGGGACGCGGGTGAGGGGGCCAGGCGAAGCTTCCGTCATGGCGCTCACTCGTACCTCAGCGCTTCCACGGGATCGAGGCGCGAGGCGCGCCAGGACGGATAGAGCGTGGCCAGCACCGAGAGCACCAGGGCCATGACGACGATGGACCCGGTCTCGACCGGGTTCACGTCAGCCGGCAGGCGCGTCAGGTAGTAGACGTTGGGGTCGAACACCTTGGTGCCGGCCACCCAGGCCACGAACTGACGGATCTCCTCGATGTAGGCGCAGAACAGGATGCCGATAGCGAGGCCCGCCAGCGTGCCGACGATGCCGATCGAGGCGCCGGTGATCAGGAACACGCGCATGACGGCGCCCTTGCTCGCGCCCATGGTGCGCAGGATGGCGATGTCGCGGCCCTTGTCCTTCACCAGCATCATGAGGCCGGAGATGATGTTCAAGGCGGCGACGAGCACGATCAGCGACAGGATGATGAACATCACGTTGCGCTCGACCTCGAGCACCGTGAAGAAGGTCTCGTTGCGTTGTCGCCAGTCCGTCACGTTGACGGTGGGGCCGCCCTCGCCTCGGATGCGCGCGGCGGCTCGATCCACGTCCTCCGGATCCTTGATGACGACCTCGAGGATGTCCACCTCGCCGTTCTTCGAGAAGTAGCGCTGCGCCTCGGCGAGCGGCATGAAGATCATGGTCTTGTCGTACTCGGACATGCCGAGCTCGAAGATCGCCGCCACGGGGTAGGTCTTCGATCGCGGGGCGGTGCCGAACGGCGTCGCGGCGCCGCGCGGCGAGATGATGGTCAGCGGGTCGCCGATATTGATGCGCAGCTGATTGGCGAGGCGGACGCCGATGGCGAGGCCGCCCGCATGATCGAACCCATCGAGCGTTCCAAAGCGGATGTTGTCGGCGACGAGCGGCAGCCGTTTCAAATCCTCCTCGCCGATGCCGCGCACGGCGGCGCCGAGCGCCTGCACGGCGGAGGTAACCATGGCCTGGCCCTCGATCAGGGGGATGGCGCGCACAACCCCTTCGGCGCGCGACACGGCCTTGGTGATGTCGACGTAGTCGGTGAACGGCTCGCCGATCTTGTAGACCACCACATGGCCGTTCAGCCCCAGGATCTTGGCGAACAGATCCTTGCGAAAACCGTTCATCACCGCCATGACGATGATCAGCGTCGCCACGCCGAGCATGATGCCGAGGAACGACACGGCGGCGATGACGGAGACGAACCCCTCCTTGCGCCGCGAACGCAAGTAGCGCGAGGCGAGCATCCATTCGA
>JBFXEP010000446.1:0-3002 GCA_050179995.1 Hyphomicrobium sp. | reverse complement strand
ACGGAGCCCTCGCTCATCTCGGGCAGCCCCCAGATCGCCGTTGATGCCGCTTGGGCAGGGCTTTGGGGCGCGATTTTCTCCGTCATCCTGGGCGCCGTCCCGCAGGGCTCCATGACCGTGCGCGGCGCCGTCCTGGGCCTCGTCGGCCCGGCGCTGATCGGCACCCTCGTGGCCGTGCCGCTCGTGCACGGCGCGACGCCGTTCGAGGGCGTCGACGTCAACGGCATCTGGCCGGTGCTGCTCGTGGGAGCGGGCTTCGGCGCCGCCACCGCCTGGCTCTACGGCTTCTTCACCGCCGGCTGCCGCCTGCCCTGATCGGGCCGCCGCGGAGCTTCCTGCGCCGCGCGGGCTATCGAGCTGCCGCGCGGCGCCTCACGCCTTTGCGGCGAGGCGCGCCAGGTAGTCCGCGCCCGAGCAGGTGATCTTGGGATCGATGTCGCCGATAGCGCGCGCGTCGCGGCCCTCGTAGTCGAGCCCGCTGAGGATCGTGCGCATGGCCTCGAGGCGCGCGCGCCGCTGGTCGTTGGCGCTGATGACGGTCCACGGCGCCGTCGCCGTGCCGGTGGAGCGGAGCATGTCGGCTTCCGCCCGTGTGTAGTCGTCGTATTTGCCGATCGCCGCGATGTCGATCTCGGTGACCTTCCACTGCTTGAAGGGATCGTGCCGGCGCTCATGGAAGCGCTTGAGCTGCATCTCGCGCCCGACCGTCAGGTAGATCTTGAAGAAGCGGATGCCGTCGTCGACGAGCAGCGACTCGAAGATGGGCGCGGCGTGCAGAAAACTCGCCGTCTGCTCCTCGGTGCAGAATCCCATCACCCGCTCGACGCCGGCGCGGTTGTACCAGGAGCGGTCGAACAGCACCATGTCGCCCTTGGTCGGCAGGTGCACGATGTAGCGCTGGAAGTACCATTGCCCGCGCTCGGCCTCGGTCGGTTTCGAAAGCGCCACCGAGCGCGAATGGCGCGGATTGATGCGCTCGAGGATGCGCGAGATGCAGCCGCCCTTGCCCGAGGTGTCGCGGCCCTCGAACACCGCCACGATGCGCTCGCCGGCCTTTTCCGCGTACGCCTGCAGCTTGATGAGCTCGAGCTGGAGCAGGAGGAGCTGCTCCTCGTAGGGCTCTCGCTTGAGCTTCTTGTCGTAGGGGTAGTCCCCCGAGGCGAGCGCCCGCTCCTCGAGCTCGGCGGGAAACACCGGATTGTCGAGGTCGAAGCCCGCGAGCGCCGCATCTGCCTCCTTCGAGCCCTCTGATTTGGCAGCCTTTCCGGCCTTTTCGCTCTTGCCTTTACCCATTCCGGCCCTCGCCTTTTTTGTCGTTCGGGAAGCCCCGCCGCCCCAGACGAACTGTCACACAAGTGTTGTTAATCAGGAAGCCTGATCCGGTAGGGCGAGGGAGCCAGAAAACCATGACGTCCGCTATGGCCTTAACGGTGTCCCGTGAGAGTTGAGGCCATGCCCGGGATCGGGGCAGTATGGGGCCCCATGACCGAACACAGCCGGTTGGCCCCGCCCCCGACGACGACCCCATCTGGTCCAGAGCGCGCCCTGGCGGCCCTGGCGAGGGCGGGGCGCCGGCTGCGCTACCACAGGCGCGCCCTTGCCCTGGTGGCGGTGCTCTTCTCCGCCCTGGCGCTCCTGGGCGGCCTGGCGGGCTGGCTGGCCGCGGCGGGCTTCGTCGTCATGGCCATGATCGTCGCCGGTCGCGGCCCCGTGGACAAGGACGACGACGATCTGCTGCGCGAGGCCGAGCGCGCGCGGCGCGGCCCGGGCGCCGACCGCGAGCCGGACAGCTGGCGGCTCCTGCTCGATGCCGTCCCCGATGCCGCCGTCGCGCTCGACCACAACTTCAACATCATGCACTTCAACGCCCGCCTCGAGGAGCTCTTCCCCAAGGCGCGTGCCGGCCAGCCGCTGAGCCAGCTCTCGCGCAACCCGGAGCTCAACGACGCCGTCGAGAAGGCCGTCACGGCCAACGAGGCCGTCGTCGTCGATCTCTACGAGCGCGTGCCGGTTGAGCGGCGCATCTCCGCCACCGTGTCCCGCATCGGCGGCCGCGAGATCCGCCGCGGCCTGCCCTTCATGATCGTCTCCTTCCGCGACTTGACCGAGCAGGACAAGCTCGCGCAGATGCGCGCCGACTTCATCGCCAACGCGAGCCATGAGCTCCGCACGCCGCTCGCCTCGCTGCGCGGCTTCGTCGAGACGCTTCAGGGCCCCGCCCGCGACGATCCCGAGGCGCGCGACCGTTTCCTCGGCATCATGTCGAGCCAGGCCAACCGCATGACGCGCCTCATCGACGACCTCCTGTCGCTGAGCCGCGTCGAGATGCGGGTGCATCTGCCGCCGCGCGGCATCCTGGATCTGAACGAGGTGGCGGCCTATGTCGCCCAGGCGCTCGAGCCCGTCGCCGCCGCGTCGAAGATGAAGATCACGGTGACCCGCAGCGACGGCCCGATCCGCATCCGCGGCGATCGCGATGAGATCGTGCAGGTGCTGCAGAACCTCGTCCACAACGCCATCAAGTACGGACGCGAGAACGGCCACATCGAGATCGCGGCCTCCCGCGTGCTCGACGGCTCGCCACCCCAGCCGCGCGCGCTGATCGCCGTCGCTGACGACGGGCCGGGCATCGCGCCCGAGCACCTGCCGCGCCTGACGGAGCGCTTCTACCGCGCCAACGTCGCCGCCAGCCGCGAGAAGGGCGGCACCGGTCTCGGTCTCGCCATCGTCAAGCACATCGTCATCCGTCACCGCGGCGAGCTCAGGATTTCGAGCGTCGTCGGCAAGGGCTCGACCTTCTCGATCCTCTTCGACGAGCTCGGCACCGGCACCGCGCGTACATAGCTCCTGCAGCGCTATCTCGTGGCGAGCAGCCACAGGATGATCAGGAAAAGCACGGCCGAGAGGACTTTCCAGAACAGCAGCGGATTACGCTCCACGAGCGGCGTGACCAATCGCCGGGTGAAGGCTTCGTTCGGCTGGCGAAGATCGGAGACAAACTC
>JBFXEP010000445.1:0-3004 GCA_050179995.1 Hyphomicrobium sp. | reverse complement strand
CGGTCCCCTCGCCGCCGTTGTAGATGTCGTCGGCGTCGAGGATGGTGGCGTGCACCGTATCGTCGCCGGCGCCGGCATCGACCACGTCGGCGTCAGCACCGGCGGTAATCGAGTCGTCTCCCTCGCCGCCTTCGATGTTGTCCGTGCCGGCATCGCCCCAGATGGCGTCGTTGCCGGCATCGCCCGCGATGGCGTCGGCGCCGTCGCCGCCGGAGATGCTGTCGTCCCCGTCACCGCCCTTGATTTTATCTTCGCCGGCATCGCCCATGACCACGTCGTTGCCGGCGTCGCCATGGAGGTCGTCGTCTCCCTCGCCGCCGGAGATGACGTCGTTATCATCGCCGCCCGAGATGGTGTCGTTGCCGGTTTCACCAAGAAGGGTGTCCTTGTCCTCCTCGCCGAAGATCTGGTCGTCATCTGCGCCGCCGAAGATCGAGTCGTTGCCCGGCCCGCCGAAGATCACGTCTTTGCCGCCTTCACCGTAGATGACGTCGTCACCCTCGCTGCCGAGCAGGCGGTCGTCGCCGTCGCCGCCGTAGATCACGTCGCCCGACTCGCGGCCGATGACGAGATCGTCGCCGCCCAAGGCGTAGATGGTGTCGCTTCGCGGCGTGCCGAGGATCGTATCGGCGGTGGCCGTTCCGTAGATCGGCTCCAGCTTGGGAGGAACGAGATCCATGAAGGCGGTCTGGCGCACCGAGGTGGTGCCGTCGTTGATGAAGTAGGTGAAGCTCACGCTCGAGGTGTCGCCGTAGACGGGCGTGTAGACGAAGTTGCCGTCGGCCTGGCGCTCGATCTTGCCCGATGAGGGAACGATGGAGCGCACGCGCAGGACATCGCCATCGGGATCGTCGGCGTTGCGCAGGAGGTCGGCGAGGGCGATGGTGACGGGCGTGTTGGCGAACGCCGCCGAGAGGGCAACAGGCCCCAGGATGACCGGGGCGCGGTTGCGAACCGGGTCATCGTCATCGTCGCCGTCGTCGTTGGGGTCGTCCGGGTCCTCCTCGTTCTGACCGCCGCCTCCGCCGTCGCCAGGTGGATTGGTCACCGTATCGTTCGGCCGGAAGATGCTGATGTTCGATCCGGGCGAGGCGCCGTAAAGAGCTTCGTTGTCGTTGCTCGGCGACGGAAGACCCGAGGAGCGCCGGTTCAGGGGAACCTCGACGGGCTCAAACTCGACTGGCTCCGAGGTGAGAAGGGTCGAGCTTCCCTTGGCCCCGGGCGCCTCGGTTTCCTCCTCGGCGGCGGTAGCCTCCTCAGTCTGCCCCAGCTCCTCGGCGGCGGCGACCGTGTCCGGCTCCGGTGCCGGCTTGAGCGGCGCGGCATCCGGGGTCTTGGCGGGAGCCGGCGCCGCGCTTTTCGGGTTCTCGCCGGCGTAGAGCATCGACTTGATCACGATGAAGGCGTTGATGAAAACGAGGCCGATGCTCGATCTCAGGATCGGCTTGCCGCTCTCGGTCTCCTCGATCTCGTAGCGCCGGCGCGGGGTGCCGTCTGCGTGGAACGCATTAGGGTCGGCAGGCATGGTCATGACCGTACTCCAACTCGTACACTCCAACTGGCACTCAGGCGGCCGGACGCGGAACCGATTGGGCAATTGCTGCTGCGCTCTTCGGGGTGGTTTGCTGGGAGAGGATCTCATCCCTCGGGCCGAAGGCGGCGAGGCGGCCGTTCTGCACGACGCCCAGCATGTCGACGGCGGCAAGGGCGCTTGGCCGATGCGCCACGACGATGGCGATGCCGCCGCGCGCCCTGATGCCGAAGATGGCCTGCGTCAGGGCGGCCTCGCCCTCGGCATCGAGGTTCGAGTTCGGCTCGTCGAGAACGACCAGGAACGGGTCTCCGTAGAGCGCGCGCGCGAGCGCTACGCGCTGGCGCTGACCGGCGGAGAGCGCCGTTCCGTTGGGTCCGAGCGGCGTCTCGTAGCCCTGCGGCAGGCGCACGATGAGATCGTGCACGCCGGCCGCCTTGGCCGCCGCGAGAATGTTGGCGCCGTCCGCGTTGGGATCGAGGCGGCAGATGTTCTCGCTGACGGTCGCGTCGAGCAGCGCTACCTCTTGCGGCAGATAGCCGATGAACTGGCCGAGATCGTCGGGCGCCCACTGGCCGAGATCGGCCTCGTCGAGGCGGACGTTGCCGCGCAGAAGCGGCCACACGCCGGTGAGACCCTTGGACAGCGTCGACTTGCCGCCGCCACTCGGACCGATGATGCCGGCGGCCTGCCCGGCGCGGAGCTCCAAGGCAACGTCGCTCAAGATGACCATGCCCGAGGACGGTGCCGCAACGGTGATCCGCTCGACCTTGAGGCTGCGCTGCGGCCGGGGCAGCTTGACCGTGACGGGAGGCTCCTCGATGGCGGTCAGGGTTTCGCCCAGGCGGGCGTAGCTCTTGCGTGCCGACACCAGGTTTTTCCACTGGCCGATGGCGAGGTCCACCGGAGCCAGCGCGCGAGCGGCGGCGACAGAGGCGGCAATGATCGAGCCGGCCGTCAGCTCACCCGCGATGGTGAGGTAGGCGCCGAGGCCAAGCACCGCCGACTGCAGCACCATGCGCAAAACCTTCGAGATGCCGCTCAGCGTGCCCGTGATGTCCGTGGTGCGGGTCTGCAGGTCGAGATGCTCGGAGTTGGCCTTGGTGAAGCGGGCGATGGCGCGCCCGGAGAAGCCCATGGCCCGGATCACCTCCGCGTTGCGGGCGTGCATGTCGATCAATGCGCTTCGCGACACGGCCGCTTGCTGCAGGGTCGAGCTGTGACGCTGCGTCAGGAGCTCGGTGATGATCGTGAGCGTGGTCAGGACCAGCGCGCCCGCGAACGTCATGAGGCCGAGCCAGGGATGCAGGAAGTAGATGAACGCCAGGTAGAGCGGGATCCAGGGAAGGTCGAACAGCGCGATCGGTCCCTGGCCGCCGAGGAACTGGCGAATGGTATCGACGTCACGCCCGCGCTCGGCGGCCTCGGCGGTGGAGAAGCCGAAGCGGGGCATGTCGATCGTCACCTTGTGCG
>JBFXEP010000444.1:0-3005 GCA_050179995.1 Hyphomicrobium sp. | reverse complement strand
CCCAATAGTTCGCGCCGTTGAAGGTCTCGTCCGGCATCACGAGACCGCTGCCGTACTTGTAGACCCCGGCCCCGTTCTCAGGCGCGCTCAGCACGCCGAACGGGTCGGAGAACGCGTTATCGTCGACGCCGTCGAACGCCACCTCGTTGGCCGGCGTGAAAAAGCCGTCCGTCGCCATGTAGTTGTTCTGGGTCCGGTAGGACACGACGTACTCCAGGCCGGCCAGGATCGACACTGGCGCGCTGAGCGTCGCGACCTGCCAGCCGGATTGGCCCGCAGCGGACGTGAAGGTCACCGTCGCCAGCAGCGTCCCGTTCGGACCCCAGAGGTGCCCCTGCCGCACGTCGGTGTCGTTGGCATCCGCCGCGCCGCGAAGGTACTTGAGCTGCGTGATCTGCCCGCTCTGATCGGCCGTGAACCGCATGCCGAGCTCGATCTCGGCGCCCTCGTCGTATTGCGTCGCATTCGCCGGATCAAAATCGAACAGGCTGAACACCGACGGCGCCGTTGGCGGCGTCACGGTGACCAGCTTCTGCGCCGGGGTTGCGTTGAAGACATTGAGGCTGTCGTCGATCGCGCGCGCGAGGATGGTGTACGTGCCTTCGACCGTCGGACGCCAGTTGAAGCTCCAGTTCGTGGTGCCCTGGGCAACGTGCCACGTCGCGCCGCCGTCGACCGACACTTCCACGATTGCCACGATGCCGTCGGCGGTCAGCGCATTGCCGTCGTTGTCGGTCGCGGTGCCGGTGATGGTGACGTCCTGAAGGCGCGCAACGCTGTCCGCCACCTCGATCGTCGTCGTGGCCGCGACGGTGTCCGTCGACAGGATCGCGCGGATCAGCCCCTGCGAGGCGAGGATGGCATCGGCCACACCGGGCTGGATGCCCATGTCGGCGAACATGTTGACGGTGAACTGCTGGATGGCGAGGTTCTCGATGTTCGCGCCATAGGGCGACGCATCGTGCTCGTTGCTGAGAGCCCAGCTCCAGAACACCGTACCGGCGCCGAAGACGAGTGCGCCGCTTTCCGCGCGGTAGAGCGACAGATTATGCGTCGCGACTCCCGGCTGACCCGTATTGCCCTGGTCCACCACGATGGAGCCCCAGGGGATGGTCGTCTCGGACAGCTTGACCAGGCCGGCGGGCCGGAATTCGTCCGACGGCGAGATGTTCCACTCGTAGCCGAGAATGCCTTCGGCGATGTTGAGCTGGCCCGTGGCGGCAACGGAGGTATCGCGCCAGACGCGCAAATTGGCAAAGGCCACCGGAACGTCGAGCGCACCGCCGAACTCGCCCGTGCCATCCGGCCCGAAAAGCTGGCCTGTGAGCGTGGTCTCGGGACCGGCGCCGGTAACGCAGCTGCAGTTGGCCAGGCTGCCCGAAATGGCGTCCATGTCGAAGTGCGATCCGCCGGCGATGTAGTTTCCGTTCGCGTCGACCGCATCGACGAAGCGCATATCGCGCCAGGTGCCCGTCCAATCGTTGGCGGGATCGATGTTGGCATAGTCCTCCGGTCCCGCGTTGGGATCCCCGTTGGCCCACGTCTCCTTGTAGCAGACGAGCGTGCGGTAGTCGGTTGGTGAGCCGTCCGTGGTGACGGTGGAGGTCTCGTAGCGCGTCTTCCAGTAGACCTCGTTGCCGCTCCAGAAGAGGAGGTTCACGCCCGCGTCGCGTGCCGCTTCCACGTTATACCGCTGCATGCCCGACCAGTATTCGTCGTGCCCGACCGAGATGAAGGCCTTGTGATCCTGCAGGGCTTCCGCGCCGAGCCGATCCGTGTCGACGCCCGAGATGTAGGACACGTCGTAGCCGTTCTGCTCGAGCCAGTAGATTGCCGCGTAGTCGGCGCCGAACAGGTAGTCCTGCGCGCCGGCCGCCGCGCCGCCGCCGTCTCGAGTGAGGAACGGCCGGTTGTAGCTTACGGCGTAGGCGCGATCCTGCGCGCCCCCGCCTGGGTCCGCGACGTCCGGATGATTGATCGTGCCGCTGGGATCGCCATAGAAGTTGCCGCCGACGACGCCGTTGTTGCCGGCCCATCCATTATAGGCGTGCCACGTCGTGTCGGAGGTTTGCAGAACGATGTCGCTCGGGCTCTCGTCGTTGCGAACGATGAAGGGGATCTGGTTCGTGTCGCCGGTGTCGTCGCGGACCAGCTTGACGAGGTAGACGCCCGATGTCGCGTCGGCCGGCACGTCCCAGCCGGTCGAGACGGCCCAGTTTCCGGCATCGACCATGCCCGTCGCGGGATCGAAGATGGCTTCCGGCTGTCCTCCTCCGACCAGAGGCCCGCTCGTATGCACGAGGCGCGCGCCGTCGCCGCCATAGTAGCCGAGCCTGTAGACTTCGATGTGGTACGGCACGTCCGCGCCGATAGCGGCGTTGATGTTGATCTTGAAGTCGATCCGATCGCCGTGATTGACGCTGATGTCCGTCGCGAAGCCTTCGATCTGGTTCGAGGCCGCAGCGTCCCAGACGTCGCGCGGCTCGCCCCCCGCCGACATGCCGAGCGATGTCCACTCCGCGGTGGAGGTGCGAAGCTCATTTTCCTGAACGATGGCGTTTGTCACGGCCGCCCCCTTTTACGCTACTCAACGCTGGACAGCTTGCTGAGCCCGCGGTGACGCTGTTTCTTTTGTGGCCGGAGGCGACCAATCCGGGAACGGATCTGAAAGTTTCGACCAGGATCTGAGGTCTGCGGTCGCCGCCGCTTGAGGTTTGAGAAGACAGGCGTCGAGCTCCGCCGTGATCGCGGCCTTGTCCATGTCGCGCACGCCGATGAAGACCAGCTCCTGCCGCCGGTCGCCCCAAATCTGGTGCCAGCCCGCCGTCAGCCGCGCGACGAGAGCTCGATCCTTTGGCCAGCTCTTGCGCGGGATCGAATCCCACCAGCGGCCGACCGGCTGATGACGCACGAGCGAGCCCGCCTGCGACAGCTCGCCGATCCACTGCGGCCGCGTCGCCAGCCAGAAGAATCCCTTGGCGCGCACGACGCCCGGCCAGGGCTTG
>JBFXEP010000443.1:0-3009 GCA_050179995.1 Hyphomicrobium sp. | reverse complement strand
CAACGAGCCGAATATTTGGGTACCGGCATGGCTTGATTTGATCAAGAACTGAGGGCTACGAAGCACTGTTTTCCCCCCTCGTAGATGCGAAAATGCCACGCCGTTGTTGGCCTTCCACGCATCCTTCGACGCCCGCTGCAGAGCAGCGGGAAGCGGTTGATCCAACATACGAATTAGCCTCAGCTCGAGGCCAAGGCGCAGATGCAAGAATACGCCGCCGCGGGTTAACGGCCGGTAAAGCTGTGCCTCAGTTCAGGAGCGGCGACCAGGCCGGGTCCGAGCCATAGGACGGGGTACTGACGACTCGCTCGTTGTAGCCCGTGAGATCGACCGAGTAGATTCGCGGTCCCCCGTCCTCGCCCTGGCTCTCGCGGAAGAACATGAGCACGCGGCCGTTGGGGGCCCAGGTCGGGCCCTCGTTGTGGTACCCCTCAGTAAGAATACGCTCCCCCGAGCCGTCCGGCCGCACGACGCCGATCAGGAATCGCCCGGCGAGCTGCTTGGTGAAGGCGATGTAGTCGCCGCGCGGCGACCAGACCGGCGTCGAGTAGCGCCCCTCGCCCATGCTGAGGCGCCGCGCATTGGTCCCATCGGAGCCCATCACGTAGAGCTGCTGGGTGCCGTCGCGATCGCTCTCGAACACGATCTGGCGCCCGTCGGGCGCATAGCTCGGGCTGGTGTCGAGTGCGCCCGAGTTGGTGAGCTGGCGCGGTTGCCGGGTCCTGAGATCCATCTCGAAGATATTGGCGTCGCTCTCTCGTTGCAGGCTCATGATGACCCGCTGCCCGTCCGGCGAGAAGCGCGGGGCAAACGTCATGCCCGGGAACTGCCCGACCGCCTCCGTCTTCCCGTTCTGCAGGTTCATGAGGAACACTTCGGGCTGGTCCTTGCCGTAGGACATGTAGGCGATCTCGCTCGCCACGGGATTGAAGCGCGGCGTCAGCACGAGCTCCTTGCCCTGGCTCAGGAGGCGCACGTTGGCCCCGTCCTGGTCCATGATCGCGAGCCGCTTCACGCGCTTCGCCTTGGGGCCCGTCTCGTCGATGAACACCACCCGCGTATCGAAATAGCCCTTCTCGCCGGTGAGCCGCTCGTAGATCTGGTCTGCCACGAGGTGCCCGACGCGCCGCCAGTTCTGCGAGCCCGTCGTGAAACGCTGCCCCGCGAGCGACTTGCCGCTGGTCACGTCCCAGAGGCGGAACTCGGAGGTGAGGCGTCCGTCGCTGCCGCGCAGCACGCGCCCCACGGTGAGCGCTTCCGCGCCGATCTGCCGCCAGTCCGGGAAGCGCGGCAAGGCATTGACATCCCTGATGTCTTCCAGGAACGAGACCGGGTCGAGCGGCTGGAAGAGGCCGGATCGCTCGAGGTCGGCCATCACCACCTGCGCGATGTCCTGCGCGAGCTTCGGATCGTCGCCCGTGAAAGCCGGAATGGCGATCGGGATCGGCGCCACGACGCCTTGCCGCTGCGTGCCGCGCAGTCCCTCGGAGCTGAAACCGTCCTGTCCGCCGCCCTGATAGGCGCCCTGGTCGAGACGGCCTCCGCCGGAGGGCGGAGGAGGCGGCGCCGGCACGTCGTAGCCCTGCTCGCGCAGCTGATCGCCGAAGCTGCCCCCGCCGCTGCCCGGAGGCGGGCGATAGGCATCGTCGACCTGCGCCGCGGCCGGCATGGCGCCGAGACAGGCGAGGAGCGCGAGCAGCAGCATCGCCGCCGGCGTCGAGCGCGGAGTGGAAAAGGTGCGGATGGGCGGGAGAAGGTCTCTGATCATTGTTCTCATCTTCGATCAACACCGATTCGCATGTGTCAGAGCACCATGTCAGAGCATCTCGCGCGGATCGAAATCCCAGATGATCGACTTCCAGGCCCAGTACTTGTCGGCCGGGAGCGTGAAGGGCGAGCAGGCCTTCACGGCCCGCATAGCGGCCTCTGCGGCTATCTGATAGACGGGGCCGGATTGCGGCGCCTCGAGCCCGGGCTCGCCGTCGAGCGTGCCGTCCGGGTGCATGCGCCAGCGCAGCGTGACGACCATGGTCTCGATGCCGCCGCCGCCGCCCGGCAGCTTCCAGCACCGGCGGAGCTGCTGGCTGATCTGGCTGCGCAGGAGATCCTGGTCGCGCACCGAGAGCACGGGCGCATCGCCCTCGGCCGCGCCGGCCGTCGGGCCCGTGTAGTCGGTCGGGTTCTGCGGCGCGGCGGCCGAGTTGGGGGCCCCCTTCCGCGTCGGGTCCTTGTCGAGGAGCGCGGCCAGGCGATCGGCCTGCTCTTGCTTTTTCCTCTTTTCGTCCTCCTTGCGCTTCTGCTCGGCGAGCTTCTTCTTGCGCTCCTGCTCCTTTTTCTTCTTTTCCTCCTCGACCTTTTTCTTTTTCTCTTCCTCAGCCTTCTTCTTTTCTTCTTCCGCCTTGTGCAGCTCCTCCGCCTTTCGCGCCTCCTCGGCCTTCTTCTCCTCCTCGATCTTGGCCAGCTCGTCCGGCGTCGGCCCAGGCGGCGTCGGCTCGACGGGGAGCTCGGCGAGCTTCTCGGCGATCGGGTCCTTCTTGGGCTCTTCCTTGGGCGGCTCGGTCTTGGGAGGCTCGGGGGGCGGCGCCTCGGCTTTTTTCTCGGGCTCGGGCGGGGTCGGCTCGACCGGGAGTTCCTGCGCCGTGATCGGCTTCGGCTTCTCGGCCTCGACCTTGGACACCTCGGGCTTCGGCTCCTCCTTGGCCTTGGCCTCGAGCTCGGTCGCGGTCGTGCTGCCCTTCTTGAGCGCGAGAAGATCCGAAGGCGTGATCAGCGCCACCTCGATCGGTGCCGGCTCGGTTGGCGTCAGGGGCGCCGTGTTGAGCATGGCGAGGTACATCCAAAGGAGCGCCCCGCCGTGCAGGATGATGGAGACGGTCAGTCCGAACGGCACGGCCTCACCCCGCCGAGTAGAGCCCCGCACGTGGCACGAGCCGGCGCGCCGCGACGGACCCGTGTCGATGTCTGGGTTCCGCGGCGCATCTTGGCCCCACGTGCTGGCCTCTTCTGCAC
>JBFXEP010000442.1:0-3012 GCA_050179995.1 Hyphomicrobium sp. | reverse complement strand
CCCGCCCAGTCGCCGAGATCGTCAACGCCGAGAAAGAGATCGAGCCTCCGTGTCAGGAGGTCGCTCGCGTGCGAGGCCGTGAGCCCCTGCAGCAGCGACACCTCATCGGCCCGCGTTTCCAGGAATCCGGCGAGCGGCCCCGTCAAGAGACGCGACAGCGAGTCGACCATGCCGACGCGGATGAGCGCCACCTTGCCGTGCTTGGTCTCGCGCAACAATGGACCGATCTGGCGCGCCTCCGCGATCAGCGCGCCGGCCCGCTGCCGGAGCAGCCCGCCCGCCACCGTCACGGCCAGCGGACGCACGCCGCGGTCGAACAGGTCGAACCCGAGCTTGCGCTCGAGATCGGAGATGGCGAGCGACACGGCGGGCTGCGTGAGCCCGAGCGCCCGCGCCGCCTGCGACATCGAGCCCGCCTCGCACACGGCAAGGAAAATCTCGAGCGACCTCAGATCGAAGGGCAGGGCGGGTGAGACGTCACGCATGCGTCTAGTATAAGTAACACTTATATCGCGCACAATGCCGTCTCTTTTCTAGGGTGACGTCGTGGCACAAAAACCTGGGCAGACACTGGTCAGCACGATGCCGGAAACCCGCTATTCGATCTTCTCCGTCCTGCGCGAAGCCCTCCGTGGACACACGGGCTGGGGGCCGGCCTGGCGCGACGCGGAGCCCAAGGCGGACTACGACGTGATCATCGTCGGCGGCGGCGGCCACGGCCTCGCCACGGCCTACTACCTCGCGAAAAACCACGGCCCCCTCCGCATCGCCGTGCTCGAAAAGGGCTGGATCGGCGGCGGCAACGTCGGCCGCAACACCACCATCGTCCGCTCCAACTACCTGCTCCCCGGCAACATCCCCTTCTACGAGATGTCGATGAAGCTCTGGGAGGGCCTCGAGCAGGACTTGAACTACAACACCATGGTGAGCCAGCGCGGCGTCCTGAACCTCTACCACTCCGACGCCCAGCGCGACGCCTTCGCCCGCCGCGGCAACGCCATGCGCCTCCACGGCGTCGACTCGGAGCTCCTGGACCGCGCCGCCGTGAAGCGGATGCTGCCCTTCCTCAACTTCGACAACGCGCGCTTTCCCGTCCAGGGCGGGCTTCTGCAGCGGCGCGGCGGCACCGTGCGCCACGACGCCGTGACCTGGGGCTACGCGCGCGCCGCCGACAGGCTCGGCATCGACATCATCCAGAATTGCGAGGTGCAGGGCTTCCGCCGCGACGGCAACCGTATCGTAGGCGTCGACACCTCTCGCGGCCCCATTGGCGCAAGCAAGATCGGCGTTGCCGTCGCGGGCTCCTCCTCCCGCGTCGCGGCCATGGCGGGCTTGCGCCTCCCTATCGAGAGCCACGTGCTGCAGGCCTTTGTCACCGAGGGCCTGAAGCCCTTCATCGACGGCGTGGTGACCTTCGGCGCCGGCCACTTCTACATCAGCCAGTCCGACAAGGGCGGCCTTGTCTTCGGCGGCGACATCGACGGCTACAACAGCTACGCCCAGCGCGGCAACATGCCCGTGATCGAGGACGTCTGCGAGGGCGGCATGGCGCTGATGCCGCGCATCGGCCGCGTGCGCCTCCTGCGTCACTGGGGCGGCATCATGGACATGTCCATGGACGGCAGCCCGATCATCGACAAGACGCCCGTCGAGGGACTCTATCTCAATGCCGGCTGGTGCTACGGCGGCTTCAAGGCGACGCCGGCCTCCGGTCTCTGCTTCGCCCACCTCATTGCGCGCGACGAGCCGCACGAGGTGGCCCGCGCCTACCGCCTCGACCGCTTCGCCACCGGCCATGCCATCGACGAGAAGGGCATGGGCCCGCAGCCCAACCTGCACTGACGCCTGAGACGAAGGATGACCCGCGATGCGAATCGCATGCCCTCACTGCGGTGAACGCAGCCTCGACGAGTTCGTCTACTCGGGCGACGCGACCGTGAAGCGGCCGGACCACGCCAGCCCAGACGCCATGCACGCCTTCGTCGCTTACACATATGAGCGCACGAACCTCCCCGGACCGCACCGCGAGCTCTGGTATCACGCCGCCGGCTGCCATGCCTGGCTGGTCGTCACCCGCAATGTCTCGACCCACGCCATCCTCTCCGTCGCGCTCGCGCGTGACGTCGCCCTGGCTGAGAAGTCCGCCGCAGGTCCCGCATGAGCGCCCCCGAGCAGCACGGCTACGGACGTCAGCCGCAGCGCCTCGCCGCCGGCGGCCTCGTCGACCGCACCTGCGCCATCCACTTCACGTTCGACGGCAAGACCTACGCCGGACATCCGGGCGACACGCTCGCCTCCGCCTTGCTCGCCAACGGCGTGGTGCTGACCGGCCGCTCGTTCAAGTATCACCGTCCGCGCGGCATCGTCGCCGCCGGCTCCGAGGAGCCGAACGCCCTCGTCGAGCTGCGCGAGGGCACGCGCCGCGAGCCGAACAGCAAGGCCACCATGGTCGAGCTCTACGACGGCCTCGTCGCGCGTAGCCAGAACCGCTGGCCGTCGCTCCGCTTCGACCTCATGTCGGTCAACTCGCTCTTCGCGCCCGTGTTCGTCGCCGGCTTCTACTACAAGACCTTCATGTGGCCGGCCGCGCTGTGGGAGAAGCTCTACGAGCCCCTGATCCGCCGCGCCGCGGGTCTCGGCCGCGCCTCCGATGACGCCGACCCCGACACCTACGAGAAGGCGACCGCCTTCGCCGACGTGCTGATCGTCGGCGCCGGCCCCGCCGGTCTCGTCGCCGCGCAGGCCGCCGCCCGCAGCAAGGCCCGCGTCATTCTCGTCGACGAGAACGCGGCTTTGGGCGGACGCGCCATCGACGACGGCTCCGAGGTCGGCGGCAACCCCGCCGACGAGTGGGTGCGCGCTGTGGAGAGCGAGCTCGCGCGCAACCCCGAGGTCCGCATCCTGCGCCGCACGACGGCGTTCGGAGCCTACGACGGCGGCACCAACGGCGCCATCGAGCGCGTCTCCGATCATCTCGCCGAGCCGAAAGCCGGCGTGCCGCGTCAACGGCTC
>JBFXEP010000441.1:0-3013 GCA_050179995.1 Hyphomicrobium sp. | reverse complement strand
TGCGACCACACAGCAGTTTGGGCCAGCAAACGCCGGCGGCCTTTTGCGCCGGACTAGAGATCAACGCGGAGCGCGTCGACGGTCCTAAACGGGTGGCCTAGTGGATCAGGGTTGGGGTGCAGACCATATGTCGAAATAATCCGGGGGGTCGCAGCGAACGTGCGTCCGTACTCCAGCTTCCACGCGCCGACGCTCGAGTTCAGTGTTTTCAATGCAGGCATCAAGTTCCGCTTTCTCGAGGCGTTTCCCACGACATGACGTCTCCCATGACCAACCGCGAAGCAGAGCCGCCATCGAGCGAGGTAACGCACCTGTGGGCATCGATCTTCTCCAGTCGTCCGATCGAAGATGGGCCGTTCAGGAATGCGAACTGGGAGGTCTTTCTCGTGCCTCACCAGCTCCTCATGCAGGAGGATCACTTCCGTCATCTTCAGGCGTCAGCCGATCTGGTCGGTGATAAGGATTTGATCGTCCTCAGCGACGATCTGCAACAGAGCGTTGTGATCAATTGGGACTACCAATCCTTGATTGGCCTTGCCGGTCACGCAGTGGCTGTGAACGACGCCTACGTCTTCGGCGGGTCTGCAGTATGGGGGATGGTCTGCACCCACGACGACTTCTCTCTACTCGCGGGGACCCCGGCGTTTATGGATAAGTATGCCCGTGAGGCCGGCGGGCGTGAGCATTTGCGAGAAGCGTTCTTGAACTGGATACGACCCCCGGGATGGCTGGTGCCCACGCACATCACTCGGAAGCTCCTCGCTCTTGCCGGGTGGGGCGATTGACGAGGGTCGTGACACGGTGAGCCGTGTAAAGCCCTTACGGAGGAGCCCCAAGGGTGCGCAGTGCCGCGCGCGCCTCGGCGAGGACGGCCGGGGAGAGCCAGAGCGAGGACTGCGCGAGGCTAGTGAGCGCAGCGTCGGCCTGCGCGTGGTCGAGGTGGCGCTGGGCGGCGGCCCAGAGGAGGACGCCGAGGGAGCCGTGGACCTCGAGCCGGCGAGGCCGGCGATGAGGCGCGCCTCGGCGTCGTCGGTGAGGAGCCAATCGGCGGCCGCCGGTACCTGGCGCCGCTCACCATAACGGGGGCGTTATTGTTCCGGCCCGCGCCCGGCGCACCGCCCACCCCGACAAGGCCCGGCCGCGCGGCGCCTGCCCGTCCGCCCCTTACAGGAGGCTCCCCCGCGCGTCCTCCCTGCGCGCTTCGCCCGCCCGGCCGCGCCTGCCGCGCGTCCGCGCGCAGGGCCCGACGCTGCAGCGCATCACTGCCGCGCAGCCATGCGACGGAATCCTTCGTCGCGCGACGGGCACATGGTAGAACCGACGCACCGTGCTCGCAGCACAGCAGCTAAACGAAGACGTCGCCCGCCGACCGGCGCGCTTGCCGGAAACTCGCGTCAGGGGATCGCGAGATTTTTGCCGGCCGTGCATCCGGGCGCAGCGCGCCGCAAGTGCGCGATCGCATCAAGGAAATCGGCGCTGCGTACGACCAGCGTACGGCGGATCGCTGTGTTTCGCCCAAGGCGCCAATGGGCAGGTGCAACAGGGTATTCCAAGTTGCAGCCGGCGGTAACGGTGTCGTCTCGGATGTGCCCGGCGGCCCAGTGCAGTTACCCGAAGTCGTCGTTTACGGGACGAGAGCGGAGGGGTTGAGATCGCCGTTACTCGATCCGGTCGACCTGCTCGCGGGGGTCGCTGCTGGGGCTGTGGCCAGGGTTGGTCTTGGCCCCGACTACGACCTGACCGGTGAGGGTAAGATGCTTGAGGAATTGATCGATCGCTCTCTACGAGGGCGACGGTACGTGAGCTGCCGGCCCGCGAGCGCCGAACGACTGCAAAGGCGCACCCCGGATGAGATATAGAGGCTAACCGGTTGAGTTTGATAACCTCGCACACAGTTTCTGCAGCGCCGCACGTGCCTCGCCAGGGGTGGCGGAGGAGAGCCAGAGCGAGGACTGGGCCAGGCGGGTGAGGGCGGCGTCGGCGGCCGGGTAGTCGAGGTGGCGCCGGCGTTCGCCGGCCCTTTGTCGTGGAGCGGCACGACGGATGGCCTCGCGCTGCACTGCCGGACTTGCAGGTGGATGCTGCAACAGCCGCGCCGCGTGGCCGATCGCTGCACACTGCCGGCGCCGTGGCACCGACTGACGGCGGTGACCGACGCGGAAGCAGTCGCAATGTCGCAGCGTCGCAGGCCCGCGGCCTTGACGTCCAGGCTCGCTCGGCGTCTTCCTCGGCCGCGCCCGCGCCGGTGCACTCAATCGGCGCCCGCTCGGGGCGCGTTCTGCCAAGCGCGTCGGCATGCGCGCCGGGCGGAATCGCCAGCCCGCGGCTCGCCACGCTAGCGCCCGCCAACCGGCTGCGCCGCCGCCGCGGCGGTGTGTACGCCGCGCCGCTAGGCGTTCCGGTGTTGCTCGGCGCGCCGCCGACGTGCGCGCCGCCGTGCATGCGACAGAACCCTGGCGAACGTCAGATAGGGGTCACCGTGCGGCATAGACACCTCGCATGCACACGCGTGCCATTGCGGTGCAAGTAGGCTGCCTCTAGATACGGTGCGGCACCCATATGAGCACCGCCCCGGTGCCGCAGCGTTGCTCGTAACGCACGCGCACAGCACGCGCGAGGCACCGTCGCGTAGCTCCAGCACGGCGAATGCACCGCGGCGAGGTGCTCGGCCTGGCGCTGGGATGACATCGCTGTCGACGCGGGTACCTAGCGTTCGGCACGCCTTGCAGCGCATTCCGGGCGGGTTGCAGCTCACCGAGCCGAAATCTGACCGCTCGCGCCGGCCCATCGCTATGCCCGCGATTGTCGCCAAGGCGCTCCCGCTCATCGCGCCCGCCAGCTAAGAGTCGCCTTGCCGCCGGCACCCGCTGGTAAGACGGCGGCTCGGTGACCTGCCCCCCGCGAATTAGCCCATTTTGAACTTAGTTCCGCCGGCGGTAGGGACTCCCGGAAGGGAGTCGGGATGAAGCGGAAGCGGTTCAGCGAAGAGCAGATCATTCGGATTCTGAAGGAG
>JBFXEP010000440.1:0-3015 GCA_050179995.1 Hyphomicrobium sp. | reverse complement strand
CTTGAAGAAGCCGAGCCCGTTGAGGCGCTTCTTGGCGCGGTCGACGAGCAGCGGATTGTAGGCGTCGCCCTCGGCGAGGCGGAACTCGCGCCGGATCACGTAATCCTTGGTGCGCGTGTTGCCGTTGATGTTGATGCGCTCGATGTAGATGCGCGGCCCCTCGTCGACGAGATACGTCATGGAGATCGTGCGCGCGGCGACGTCCGGCACGGCGCGCGGGCGCACGCGCGCGAAGGCGAAGCCCTGCTCGGCGGTGACCAGCGTCAGCTTCTCGACCGACTTCTCGATGTCCGCGCCGTTGTAGGTCTCGCCCTGGTGGGTGAGGATTTCGCCGGTGAGCGAATTGGGATCGAGGCCCGGCAGCGAGTTCTCGATCGTCACTCCGCCGAAGGTGTAGGGCTCGCCCTCGTCGATGGCGAAGTTGACGTAGAAGCCGGAGCCCTCGCGGTCGAGCTCGGCGTTGGCCGCCACCACCCGCACGTCGGCATAGCCGTTCTTGAGATAGAACTGGCGCAGGAGCTCGCGGTCGAGGTTCATGCGGTCGGGATCGTAGTAGGCCGTTCCCTTGAGGAAGTCGAACCAGCCGCTCTGCGTCGTCGAAATGATGTCGCGCAGCTGCGCGTCGGAGAAGGCGTGGTTGCCGGTGAAGTTGATGCCCTGCACCTTGGTCGCGCCGCCCTCGTTGATCTCGAACACGAGGTTCACGCGGCTCTGCTCGAGCTCGATGATCTTGGGCTCGACGGTCGCGGCGTAGCGGCCCTGGCGGCGGTACACGTCGAGGATGCGCTGCACGTCGGCCTGCACCTTGGCGCGCGTATAGACGGAGCGCGGCTTGAGCTGCACCTCGGCCTTCAGCGTGTCGGTGTCGACCTCGCTGTTACCCTCGAACGCCACCTGGTTGATGACCGGGTTCTCGACCACGTAGACGACGGCCGTGTCGCCTTCCTGGTTGATCGACACGTCGGCGAAGAGGCCGGTGCTGAACAGGGCCTGCAGCGAAGCGTCCACGCGGCCCGCGTCGTAGGGCTGGCCGACGGAGAACTGGAGGTAGGAGCGCACGGTCTCGGGCTCGACGCGCCGGTTGCCTTCGACGCGGATGTCGCGGACCACGCCTTGGGCCTGAGCGAGCGCCGGAAGTGCCACGGAATGCGCAACGAACACCGCGGGGACCGCGAGCGCGAGCGACAAGCAGAGTCGCATTCCCCTCAACGACATGATCCGTAACTGCACCATGTGCGGATCTGCCTCGCCTTCTTAGCCGACCCCCCTCACAACCCGTGGGACCCTGTCGGCGAAAGGTCCCGAGCCTTGACGTGTGCCCAAACGAAGTCCTGAGCCCCCACGAGCAACGGCACCGGCGGTGCGCAAAACTTGATCGTTCGAAGCCCCCAGCCTCGAATCGCGCCGTCGGTGCCATTCACTTTGGCATTCTTAACAAGCGGGTAAACCACTGGGAAGTGGCAAGTTTACGTCACCCAATGGAGATTCGGGCAGGCCCTCACCCGCCACCAAATAGCCTCTTTCCGACCCGGATGAGGTCGTTCAGGTTGACGAACACGACCATCATCAAGACCACCGCGATCCCGATCTGGAAGCCGATCTCCTGGATGCGCTGGCTGAGCGGGCGCCGGCGGATGGCCTCCACGGCGTAGAACACCAGGTGCCCGCCGTCGAGAAGCGGAATTGGTAGCAAATTCAAGAACCCGATGTTGGCCGAGATGAGCGCCGTCCAGCGCAGCAGCGGCTCCCAGCCGAGTTCCACCACGCGCGCCGTCACCTCCGCCATCAGGATTGGCCCGCCAACCTGGTCGGCCGATTGCCGCCCGACGATGATGTCGCCGATGCCGGTGACGGTCTGCACCACGTTGGAGTAGGTCTCGCGCACGCCGAGGCGCACCGCCTCCGGCAGCGACACGGCGACCGGCGCCGGGCGCTCGGGCGAAACTCCGATCCGGCCGAGCTTAATGGGCGTGCCGTCGGGTTTTTTCCCGTCTACGGCCTTGGGCACCACGGCGATGCTGAGGCTCGTCCCGTCGCGGTCGAGGGTGATCGCGAGCGTGCGCTCGGCGGCCGGCCCGACCATGCTGACGACGTCCTCGAACGAGCTGATCGGCTTGCCGTCGATGGCCGTGATGACGTCGCCGGGCGCGATGCCGGCTTGCTCGGCCGGCGAGCCCGCGAGCACCGTGCCGACGCGCGCCGGGAGCACGCGGTTGATGCCGATGTCGCCGAGGTTCAGCGTGACGCCGAGATCGCTGTCTTGCTTCTTGGAAGCCGGAGTCACGTGGAACGTGTGCGTTTTGCCGTCACGATCGACGGAAATTTCGAGGCTGCGGCCGGCGCTCGCGGTGACGATCTTGACCACGTCCTCGAGGCTTTCGATGCTCCAGCCGTCGATGTCGGTGATGACGTCGCCGGGCTTGATGCCGGCCTTCTCGGCGGGCATTCCGGCCACCACCTCATCGACCCGGGCGGTCACCATCGAGACGCCGTAAGTGGCGTTGACGGCAGTGTAAATCAGCGCGGCGACGAGGAAGTTGGCGAACGGGCCGGCGGCCACCACGAGCGCCCGCTGCCACACCGGCTTGCCATGGAACGAGCCCGGAGGCAGGTCCTCGGGCGCCGTCGCCGAGGGCTGGCTCGCGGGGTTCACGTCGTCGAGGAATTTCACGTACCCGCCGAGCGGGATGGCCGCGATCCGCCAGCGCGTGCCGTGCCGATCGACGCGCGCCCAGATCTCGCGCCCGAAGCCGATCGAGAACGTGGTGACGGTGACGCCGCACCAGCGCGCCACCAGGAAGTGCCCGAGCTCGTGAAAGAACACCACCACGCCGAGCACGAACAGGAACGCCAGCGCATAGAGGCCCCACGTCATAACCTGGCTCAACAACCATGCGATCATCCTGCGCTATCCTGTCGGCTGAGGCGAATTTTCCAATCTTTTCCGCGCACTTCCCTGCGGCGCGGAGCAGTGTTGCCGTGACTTACCCCGGAAGCAGATTTCGTGCCATGCGT
>JBFXEP010000439.1:0-3032 GCA_050179995.1 Hyphomicrobium sp. | reverse complement strand
GAACCCGCCCTCGTTCATGAGGGCGACCATCTCGTCCGAGGTGCCGGCCGTCTTCACGTTGACCGTGCAACCGGTCTTTTTCTCGAATTCGGTGACCCAGTCGTAGTTTTTGTCGGTCTCGCCGCGCTCGATGTAGCCCGGCCAGGCGACGATATCGACCTTGCCCTCGCCCTTTCCGATGGATGCGAGAGGCCCTTCAGCGAAGGCGGGTGTGGCGGCTAGAGACGCAATGCCGACGAGCGCGAAAACGTATCTTTCGAGCATTGAAGGGCTCCTCTATTGTACGGTGGGCGCCAGCGGCGAAACGCCGCTGGCTGAGGCACCTTGTCCGCATCCCTAAGGGCTGACCAGAACAAAGAACAGAAATGAGACATCGGAAAAAACGATGGCAGGGCTGCGCGCCGCTTTCGAGTGCGAAGTGCTGCTTCGCTGGGCGCCGCCCGGCGCCGCCGCCGGCATAGGGAGAAGGTCCGCCGGTGTCGCTGTCGCTGCGCCAGATCAGGTACTTCGTCGCCGTCGCCGAGCACGGGTCGGTGTCCGCCACTGCTCACGCCATCTCCATCTCCCAGTCGGCCATCACCGAGAAGATCCAGGACCTCGAGGCGGACCTCGGCTTCCGCCTGTTCGAACGCCATTCCCGCGGCGTCGAGCTGACGCTCAAGGGCCATCAGTTCCTGCGCCACGCGCGTAAGATATTGACCGACCTGCAGGATGCGCGCCGTGCGCTACGCGGGGAGATCGTCGAGGGCGGCGGCGTTCTCTCGCTCGGCGTGACGCCCCTCGTGGCCGGCTACGTGCTGCCCGACCTCGTCACCGGCTTCTCCGGCGCCTTTCCCGAGACGGCGATCGACACCGTCGAGGAGAGCGGCCAGCAGCTCGAGCACCTGCTCGTCGGCGGCGAGCTTGACGTGGCCGTGATGGTGCTCCCGGTCAACATGATCGCCCCGGCGCTGCACACGGAGCTGGTCCAGGTCTCCCCCTACCGGGTCTGGCTGCCCCTCGGCCATCGCGAGACGCGCAAGGTGCGCGTCAGCCTCAAGGATCTCGCCGATACGCCCCACGTGCTGCTGACGGTGGATCAGGTGGCCCAGAACATCGAGGCCGCCTGGCGCGAGCTCGGCATCCGCCCGACGGTCGCTCTGCGCACGAGCTCGGTCGAGGCGGTGCGCGGGCTGGTCGCGACCGGCGGCCACGTCGCCATCATGCCGGACCTCACCTACAGGCCCTGGTCGCTCGACGGCGACAAGGTCGAGGCGCGCATGATCGAGGAGCAGCTGCCGCCGATGGAGGTGGCCGTGGCGTGGCGACACGGCTTCCCGCTCTCTCCCACGGCGACGGGCTTCGTCGCCACCGCCACCACCCGCAACAGTACCCGCCGCCGCTAGAGTGCTTCCGGAAAAGCATGTCCTCGGACTTGATCCGGGGATGGGAACCGGTCATGGCGAAGCCATGCGAGCAACCAAGTCCGACAAGAAGCACGACAAGACAAAGACGTAGAGGCTTTCCGCGATTCTATGAAAAGCGGAAAGACTCTAGGTTCCGGCGCGCCCACCCTCGCGCGCCGCCTTGAGGCGGGCGAAATCCGCGTCGGCGTGGTGCGACGAGCGCGTGAGCGGGCTCGAGGCCACCAGCAGGAAACCCTTCGAGAGACCGATGCTGCGATAGCTCTCGAATTCCTCGGGCGTGGCGAAGCGCGCGATTGGATGATGCTTCGGCGTCGGCTGCAGGTATTGCCCGATGGTGAGGAAGTCGACGTTCGCGCTCCTGAGGTCGTCCATCACCTGCAGAACCTCGTCGCGGCTCTCGCCGAGCCCGAGCATGATGCCAGACTTCGTGAACACGTTGGGATCGAGCTCCTTCGCTCGTTGCAGCAGCCTGAGCGAATGGAAGTAGCGCGCACCGGGCCGGACGCGCAGATAGAGCGACGGCACCGTCTCGAGATTGTGATTGAAGACATCGGGCGGCTCGGCCATCACGGTTTCGAGCGCGCCCTCCTTGCGCAGGAAATCGGGCGTCAGGATCTCGACCGACGTGCCCGGCGCGGCGCTTCGGATCGCGCGCACGGTCTCGACGAAATGGCGGGCCCCTCCGTCGTCGAGATCGTCGCGGTCGACCGACGTGATGACGACGTGCCGGAGCCCGAGCTTGGCAACGGCGGATGCGACCGACGCCGGCTCATTCGGATCGAGCGCCCCCGGGATCCCCGTCCGCACGTTGCAGAAGGCGCAGGCCCGTGTGCAGGTGTCGCCCATGATCATCATGGTCGCGTGCCGCTCGGACCAGCATTCCGAGAGGTTGGGGCAGCCCGCCTCCTCGCACACGGTGTTGAGACGGTGCTCGCGCACGATGGCGCGCGTCTCGGCGATCACGGGACCGTCCGCGAGCTTCACGCGCAGCCAGGCCGGGCGCTCGGGGCGCGGCGTGTCGGGCCGATGCGCTTTCTCCGGATGGCGCTCCGCCGCCCTCTTCTGCCGGCTGTCGTAGACGGTAACCATGGGGACCTCGGTCACGGCTCGCCCCGACGATGGACGATCCGCCCTCCGAGGGCAAGCGTAGCGCGGCCGCGGCCCCGACGATTGCCGGCAACGCACGGATCCATTGAAAACATGGAACTGTTCGCCGCTCGTGCTGGACGACGCGACGCGCGCGTCCCGAGGGCCCGATCCCTCGAGACGCGAACGCGCGACGACGCCGGATCAGCCCGGCGGCGTCATGCGCGAGAAGGCCCTGAGTGCAAGGTCCTTCAAGCGCACGGGATCCCGGCTCTCGGTTCCGGCTTCCGCCAGCACCGCCTGCGCGAGCCGTGTGCGGGCGAATTCGGCGCGCGCCTGGTCGTCTCCATAGGCGGCGGAGATCTCCGCCCAGCCGAGGTCGAAAGCTGAATAGATGACGGCGAGCGTCTCCGGTGGAAACGAGGTGTCGTTGATGAGACTTCGCTGCGGCATGTCGATGCCCGTTCCCCCCTGACGATCCGCAATGGGACTGTGAGGCGTCGCTGCCGGCCTGTCGGGAACAAATATGTCGGAGGAAAG
>JBFXEP010000438.1:0-3047 GCA_050179995.1 Hyphomicrobium sp. | reverse complement strand
AAATCCAGGTGTTCGAGGGGATCTAGGCGATGCCGGTACGCAATTTCAAGCCGACCTCGCCCGGACGCCGCGGCGCCGCGGGCTTCACCTTCGAGGAGATCACGAAGTCCACTCCCGAGAAGAACCTGCTCGCCAGCAAGAAGCAGCGTGCCGGTCGTGGGACCAGCGGTCGCATCACCGTGCGTCATCGCGGCGGCGGCGCCAAGCGCAAGATCCGCATCATCGACTTCAAGCGCGACAAGGCCGGTGTGCCCGGCAAGGTCGCGGCCATCGAGTACGACCCCGGCCGGAGCGCGCGCATCGCCCTCGTCCACTATCTGGACGGTGAGAAGCGCTACATCGTCGCCCCGAACGGCGTGACCGTCGGGCAGCAGATCGTGTCCGGAACGAGCGCGGCCATCGCTCCCGGCAACACGCTGCCCCTCGCGGCGCTGCCGCCCGGCACCACCGTGCACAACGTCGAGCTCCAGCCCGGCCGCGGCGCCCAGCTCGGGCGGTCCGCCGGCGTTTCGATTCAGCTCATGGCGAAGGACAACGGGCGCGCCCTGCTGCGTCTCCCCTCCGGTGAGATGCGCTACGTGTCCGAGGAATGCCTGGCCACCGTCGGCGTCGTCGGCAACGCCGAGCACGCCCTCCTGAAGCTCGGCAAGGCCGGACGCACGCGGCACCGCGGGCGTCGCCCCCAGGTGCGCGGCTCCGTCATGAACCCAGTCGACCACCCCCACGGCGGTGGCGAGGGCAAGGCGTCCGTCGGTATGCCCGGTCCCAAGACCCCCTGGGGCAAGCCCGCCCTCGGGTACCGCACCCGGAACAACAAGCGCACCGACCGCGATATTCAGCGCCGTCGTGGCGGCGGGCGGAGGTAACCGATGTCACGATCGACCAAAAAGGGCCCCTTCATCGAGGAAAGCCTCATGCGCAAGGTGGAAGCCGTGCAGCGCTCCGGCGCCAAGCAGGCCATCCGCACCTGGTCGCGCGCCTCGACGATCATGCCAGAGATGGTGGGCCTCACCATCGCCGTCCACGATGGCCGTCGCCACGTCCCGGTCTTCTGCACGGAGAACATGGTGGGCCACAAGCTCGGCGAATTCGCCTTCACCCGCACGTTCCGCGGCCACAAGGGCCGCTCCGAAACCTCGTCGAGGTCCCGCTGATGGAAGTACGCGCTCTCTCGGCCGACCAGCCCGTGTCCGCACGCAAGGTGCGGCTCGTGCTCGACCGCATTCGCGGCCTCCCGGTCGGCGAGGCCCTCACGGTGCTCGAGTTCCTGCCGCAGCCGTCGGCGCGCATCGTCTGGAAGACGGTGAAGTCCGCCGCCGCCAATGCGGAGAACAACTACAACCTGGACCCGGACCGGCTCACCGTGAAGCGAGCCTTCGCCGGGGAGTCGCGCACGCTGAAGCGCTACCGCGCTCGCTCGCGCGGCCGCGCCGCCCCGATCCTGAAGCGCACGTCGCACATCGAGATCGTGGTCGAAGGAGACGAGGGGTTCTAAATGGGGCGTAAAGTTCACCCCTACGGCTTCCGCGTCGGCATCACCAAGGACTGGCAGTCCCGCTGGTTCAGTGAGCGCGAGTACGCCACCCTCCTCGCCGAGGACATGCGGCTCCGCCGACTCGTGATGCGCATGCTGCCGGACGCCGGCATCTCCGCCATCACCATCGACCGCAACGCGAACCAGCTCAGCCTGACGGTCCGCACCGCCAAGCCAGGCATCGTGATCGGTCGCGGTGGGCAGAACGTCGAGCAGCTGCGCGGCGCGCTCGAGGGCGCGACGGACAAGCGCGTCCGCCTCAACATCGAGGAGATCCGCGTCCCCGAGCTCGATGCGCAGCTCGTCGCCCGCTCCGTCGCCGACCAGCTGGAACGCCGCGTCGCGTTCCGTCGTGCGATGAAGCAGTCCGTCCAGCGCACCATGCAGCGCGGCGCCCTCGGCTGCCGCGTCAAGATCAGCGGTCGCCTCGGCGGCTCCGAGATGTCTCGCTCCGAGCAGGAGATGCAGGGCCGCGTGCCCCTGCACACCCTGCGTGCGGACATCGACTTCGGACAGGCCGAGGCGCACACCACCTTCGGACGCATCGGCGTGAAGGCCTGGATCTACAAGGGCGACATCGCCCCGGACCAGACCCCGTTCGCGCTGGCCGGCGCCGAGGGCGGGACGGAGTAGCGCTATGCTGATGCCCCGTCGCGTCAAGTACCGCAAGCAACACCGTGGCCGCCGCGCGGGCGCCGCGATGAGCGGGAACACCGTCGCCTTCGGCGAGTGGGGCCTCCAGGCCCAGACCACCGCCTGGGTCGACTCTCGCCAGATCGAGTCCGCCCGTCGTGCGATCACCGGTTCGCTGCGCCGTGGCGGGAAGGTGTGGATCCGCATCTTTCCGGATAAGCCGGTCACCAAGAAGCCGGTCGAGACTCGCATGGGCAAGGGCAAAGGCCCGCCCGACCACTGGGTTGCGGTCGTCAAGCGCGGCCGCGTGATGTTCGAGGTCGCGGGCGTCTCCGAGGTCGCCGTGCGCGAGGCGTTCCGCCGGGCGCACCACAAGCTGCCGGTCGACACGAAGGTGATCGGCCGCGAGGAAGGGGGCGCCTGATGCCCTCCCAGAAGGAGACCGTCGAGCTGCGCGGACGCGATGACGTCCAGCTGCGCGCCGACCTCGAGGCAGCGCATCAGGCGCTGTTCAACCTGCGCTTCCAGGCCGCCACGCGTCAGCTGGCGGACGTGAGCCAGATCGCCAAGGCGCGCCGGCGCGTCGCACGCGCCAGGACACTGCTGCGCGAACGGGAAATCCTCGCCGAAGTCGAGGCCACCCGCTCCGCCGCGGACGAGTAACCAGCCGGCTCAACACCGGCGAACGAGGAGTATCGAATGGTCGAGGCGGCAACCACCGAGGGGCGGGTCATCAACCGCAAGGCTCGGACCGGCACCGTGGTCTCCGACCGCGGCGATCAGACGATCATCGTCGCGATCGAGCGCGCCGCGCCCCACCGCCTCTACCGCAAGGTGATCCGGCGCACCAAGCGCTACCCCGTGCACGACCCCCAGAACG
>JBFXEP010000437.1:0-3064 GCA_050179995.1 Hyphomicrobium sp. | reverse complement strand
GCCGGTACCCCATTGACTGATGTGTGGGGCAGTGGTGTTAGCTAGCGCCCATGGACCCACCCATCCCGGCGCGGCCGCAGGCCATCAGCCTGCCGAACGTGCTCACATACGCGCGGATCGCCGCCGTCCCGGCCCTGGTCGCCTGCCTCATGCTTATCGAGGGCGAGGCGGGCCGGTGGGCGGCGTTCTGGCTGTTCGTCGGGGCGGCCATCACCGACTGGTTGGACGGCTACCTCGCGCGCCGGCTCGAGCAGCAGTCGACGCTCGGGCGCATGCTCGATCCGATCGCGGACAAGTTGATCGTCGGCGCGGCCCTCATCATGCTGGTGCACGACCGCACCATCGACGGCTGGTCGATCTCAGCCGCCATCGTCATCCTGTGCCGGGAGATCCTGGTGTCCGGATTGCGTGAATTCCTGGCCGAGCTGAACGTCAAAGTGCATGTGACGGCGCTGGCCAAGTGGAAGACGGCGGCGCAGATGGTGGCGCTCGCCATGCTGCTCGCGGGGCCGGCCGGCGACCGGGTGATCCCCGGCGTCTCCACGGCCGGGATCGGGCTTCTCTGGCTTGCCGCGGTGCTTACACTTTGGACGGGCTATGACTATCTGAAGGCGGGTATTCGCCACGCCATGGAGGGATGACGCCTTTGCTGAGCGGGATTGCGAGCGATGTTGCGGCGAGCGCGACCGCCGGGCAGCGACTCACCGTGCGCTATTTCGCGTGGGTGCGCGAGAAGGTCGGCCGGTCGGAGGAAACGCTCGAGGTGCCGGCCGAGGTCGCGACCGCCGGCGATCTCGTGCGCTGGCTCGCGGCGCGGGGACCCGAGTTTGCAGAGGCGTTTGCGCGGCCTGAGGTGGTGCGGGTGGCGCTCGACCAGGTGCATGCGAAGCCGACGGCGTCGCTGCGGGGGGTGCGCGAGGTGGCGCTCTTTCCACCGGTCACGGGCGGCTGAGGGGGCCAGGCTATGGCGGTGCGGCTGCAGCGCGAGGCCTTCGATGCGGCGGCTGAGGTCGCGGCGCTTGCGGAAGGGCGCACGGACATCGGCAGCGTGGTGACGTTTACGGGGCTCGTGCGGGGCGAGGCGGATGGGCGGGCGCTCGCGTCGCTGACCCTCGAGCACTACCCGGACATGACGGAAGCCGAGCTACTGCGCATCGACCGCGAGGCCTCGGCGCGGTTCGCGCTCGCGGGCTCGCTCGTCGTGCATCGCTACGGAGAGCTCAAGCCGGGTGATCCGATCGTGCTCGTCGTCACCGCTTCCCAGCACCGGCAGGACGCCTTCGAGGCGGCCGAGTTCCTGATGGACTACCTCAAGTCCAAGGCCCCGTTCTGGAAGAAGGAGCGGTTCGCGGACGGCACGGAACACTGGGTCGATGCGCGCGAAAGCGACGGCCTGGCGCTCGACCGCTGGGCCCAGGCGGTGACGGAAAAGTAACCGTAAGCTGCTTATTAACTACTCAGTTCAGCCCCTTGATATTGCTTTCGTTTGTGCCACTATTTGCCTCGGTCCGGGTGGGGCGTTAGGGGTTTGGTAACCTTTCCGATTCCATAAATTGCCCAATGGCATCCTGCAAAACGCCATTATCTACGGTTACTTAATGACCGTCCCGCCAAAGGACCGTGTTGCGTAGACGGGGGTCACACAACGATGAAGTTTGGACTTGCGCGGCGCTTTGCGCCGCTGGTCATCTGTGCGCTCTCAGCAGCCCTGCCGATCACAGCGATCGCGGCGGAGAGCAAAGGCGCGCGGCCCGAGACCTCCCCTGCCAAAGCAAAGCCAGCCGATGCAGCCGGCCCAGCCGGTGCCGGCATGGATGCGGTTTCCGCTTCCACCCCCGAAGCGACGCTCGGCGGCGACATCACGCGCACGCGCTTCCTGATCGGGCTGCCCAAGGACGTCGAGTTCCAGGTCTTCTCGCTCTCCAATCCGAACCGCGTCATCGTCGAGGTGGCGGAGACGGCGCTCAGGCTTCCGCCGCAGCCGCAAGAGAACATCGCGGTCGGACTCGTGCGGTCGTTCTATGCCGGCCGCTCGGGCCCCGGGAAATCGCGCGTGGTGATCGAGGTCATCAGGCCGGTGGTCGTCGAGGGCGCCGAGATCGTCAAGGCCGAGGACGGCAAGGGGCTGCGCCTCTCGCTCGACATCGTACCCGTGACGCCGGCGGCCAAGTCGGCCAAGAGGTTCGCGACCGCGTCGCTGTCGAGCCTCGGCGCCAGCGTCGACATGGCCGCGGCGACCGACGTGCAGCCGCCGCTGCCTATGCCGGCCCTGCGACCCGACGAGCTTGCGGCGCGCTCGTTCAAACCCATCATCGTCATCGATCCCGGCCACGGCGGCGACGACTCGGGCGCCATGAAGAACGGCGTGGTCGAGAAGGACGTCGTGCTCGCCTTCAGCCTCAGGCTCAAGGACAAGCTCGAGAAGACGGGCCGCTACAAGGTGCTGATGACGCGCGACACGGACGTGTTCGTGCCGCTCGACAAGCGCGTCGACTATGCCGAGGCGCACAAGGCCAACCTCTTCATCGCCGTGCATGCCGATTATTCGGGCGATAACTCGAAGGCGCGCGGTGCGACCATCTACTCGCTGCGCGAGTCCGTTGCCAGCGCGCTGCAGCGCTCGGCCAAGGGTGAGGTCTCGAGCGCCGTCCTCACCAAGGACGAGATCGAGACCATGAAGAAGTCCAGCAGCGGCAGCGACGTCTCGGCGGTGAAGAGCATTCTCGCCGACCTCGCCGGGCGCGAGGTGGACGTCACGCAGGAGCGCACTACCATGTTCACCCGATCGGTGATCGAGTACATGGGGGGCAGCACGGAGCTGCGCGCCAAGCCCGACCAGCAAGCGGCGTTCCGCGTGCTCAAGACGGCTCAGTTCCCCTCGGTGCTGATCGAGCTCGCCTACGTCACCAACAAGGAGGACGCCGAGCTGCTCACGTCCGACACGTGGCGCGACAAGGTGTCGGATTCGATCATGACGGCGGTCGTGAACTACTTCGGCAGCGCTGCTGCCCGCCTCCCCATGTAACGGCCGCAGCGGCCACAAACGGACGCCTGAAAAGATTCT
>JBFXEP010000436.1:0-3107 GCA_050179995.1 Hyphomicrobium sp. | reverse complement strand
CGCGGCGTGCGCGAGATACCGCTCGGCCTCGAGCGCCGCCATGCAGCCCATGCCGGCCGCCGTGACCGCCTGCCGGTAGACGTCGTCCTTGACGTCGCCGGCCGCGAACACGCCCGGGATCGAGGTCGCCGTCGAATCCGGCGCCGTGATCAGATACCCGGACGGCTTCATCTCGAGCTGGCCGCGGAACAGCGCCGTCGCCGGCGCATGCCCGATGGCGACGAACACACCGTCCACCTTTCGTTCGGTGACCTTGCCCGTCTTGACGTTCTTGAGACGCACCGCCTCGACCGAGCGCGGCTCGCCCGAGCCCACGATCTCCTCGATGGCGCTATCCCAGATCACCTCGATCTTCGGGTTCTTGAACAGGCGCTCCTGCAGGATCTTCTCGGCTCGGAAATGGTCGCGCCGATGCACCACGACAACCTTCTTCGCGAAATTGGTCAGGAAGATCGCCTCCTCGACGGCCGTGTTGCCGCCGCCGACCACGACCACCTCGCGGCCCTTGTAGAAGAACCCGTCGCAGGTCGCGCACGCCGAGACGCCGTAGCCCTTGTACGTCTCCTCGCTCGGAATGCCGAGCCAGCGCGCCTGCGCGCCCGTGGCGATGATCAGCGCGTCGGCGGTGTAGCGGTCGCCAGAATCGCCCTCGAGGCGGAACGGCCTGACGCCGAGGTCCACGCTCGTGATGGTATCCATGATGATCTCGGTGCCGACGTGCTCGGCCTGCGCCTTCATCTGCTCCATGAGCCACGGCCCCTGGATCACGTCGGCGAAGCCCGGATAGTTCTCGACATCGGTCGTGATGGTGAGCTGCCCGCCGGGCTGGTTGCCCTGGATCATCACCGGGGCCAGCATGGCGCGGGCGGCATAGATGGCGGCGGTGTAGCCGGCCGGCCCCGACCCGAGGATGAGGACGCGGACGTGCTTGGCTTTGCTCATGATCGACCCTTCTGACCCCCGGGACGGGGTCACCCGGCCGCCCGCATCCGGAGGACGCAGCGGCTCGCCTGATATAATCAAGGACCACCGTCAGCGCGAGCCCCGCCCCGCGCAAGCGGGTACCTATCAACCGTCCTGTAGGTAGGAAATTGCTGCGCGAATCACGGGCGGCGCGAATAGAATATTCCGGTGCCCGAGGCCGTCGACGGCCATGAGTCGCGCCGCCGGGCACGCTGCCGCGATCTCCTCGGCGTTGCGGAACGGCACCTCCGTGTCGTCCTCGGAATGGAGGAGAAGTGCCGGACGGCCGGTGGCGGCCAGCAGCTTGGCGCCGGTGAAGGTCGAAATCGGCCGGCGCGCGACGCGCTCCACATGCTGCTCGAAGCTGCGCGTCGCCGCCGCGCCGAGCTCGAGCTCGTCCGCGAACTCGCGCGTGATGGCGACGAATTCGTTGGGTGAGGACACGAGCACGTAGCGCTCGAAGGGAGTGGCGCGCTGCATCGGCGGCCCGCCCTCTCCGACCAGCAGCGTCGCCAGCGAGCCCATGGAATGCGCGACCGCGAACCGGAGCGGACCCAGCGCCTCCGCCACCTGCTGCAGAGCGCGCGCGCAATCGATGAGGCTCGCCGCGCGCTGCGCACTTCTGCCGTGGCCGGGCTGGTCGAAGGTCACGACGCGAAAGCCCGCACGCCTGAGCTGCTCGGCGAACACCGCCATGAACGACGCCTCGCTCGTCCAGCCGTGCGCGACGAGCACGCTGCCGCGCGACGCCCCGCCGTCCGGCTCGAACACGTAGGCCTGCACCTCGCGCTCCGTCGTCGGGATGCGCAGCGCTTGCGCATTCCGCAGATGGAACCGCGCGCGCTCGACGAGCACCGCGTGATCCGGCGTGCGCCGCGTCGAGACGTCGGGCTGGCAGAAGCGCTTGTAGGCGAGGTCCCCCGCCAGATCGGGCGGCAGGTGACCGTAGCGCACCGGGCGCGTCCGAAACCTTCGATCGAAGAACGTCGTCATCGACCGCCGATCTCAGCTCACGAGGATTTGCCCGAGTGCAGCTGCTTCAATGTCGGGATGTCGGAAACATCGACCTCGCGCGCCGCATGCCACAAATCGAATGCTGTTTGCATGTTCAGCCAGATCGCCGGCCCATTGCCGATCAACTTGCCGATGCGCACGGCCATTTGCGGCGTGACGGGCTGTTTCTCTCCGATCAGATCGTAAAGCGTCTGACGCGACACGCCGAGGTAATCTGCAACCGCCGTTTTCGAGAGACCCAAGGCCGGAATGACGACCTCGCGCAGAAGTTCGCCCGGATGTGTGGGACAGCGCCTCGGATCGCGAATTGGAAACTCTTTCGCCACGCCTTTTTCCGCCATCTACCTAGTTATGCCATTCAAGATCAACATCGACCGCATGTCCGTCGTACCATCCATACGAGATCGTCCAGTGACTAGTGATGGCAACGCCGTAGCGCAGTTCCCCTCTCTCTTCCCACTCGAAGAAGCGCCCCAGGAACGAGACTTGTTGCGGGGCCGTCACGGCATCGAGAGCATCAAGCAGCCAATGAATCTCCCGAACCGGAAGTTTCTTGGGCGCAAAATCCTTCCCAACCTCCCACGCCTTCTTGAGGTCGCGATTGCGAAAGGAGCGGATCATATGTTCCTCCACGGCTCATGACGGCCGTCGATGCAATGAATACGATGCTACGCATAACAACGCACACTGACCACCGTCCCAGATCAAGGGAGGAACAAGCACTTACAGAGCCGAACATACGCTCACTGAGCGAAATTGTCAACTATCACCTTACAATAAGCGCAGCGCCCGAAAACTCGCGTGCCCTCCGCGCCCGACGATGACGTGATCGTGCACCGCGACGCCTAGCGGCCGCCCTGCCTCGACGATCATGCGCGTCATGTCGATGTCGGCGCGCGACGGTGTGGGATCGCCGGACGGATGGTTATGCACGAGGATGATCGCCGTCGAGGAGAGCTCGAGCGCCCGCTTCACCACCTCGCGCACGTAGACCGGCGTGTGATCGACGGTCCCCTGCCCCTGCATCTCATCGGCGATCAGACGGTTCCGCTTGTCGAGGAACAGGATGCGGAACTGCTCGCGATGCTCGAAGCCCTGCACCGCGCGCAGGTAGTCGAGCACCTGGCTCC
>JBFXEP010000435.1:0-3109 GCA_050179995.1 Hyphomicrobium sp. | reverse complement strand
AAAGGGGCATGTATGGCCTTTCCGGTTTGTGCTGCCGCAAGTATGCGTGCTGGCGGGTCACGCTTCGGCGCAAAGCCCCTTATGGACCTTGAAGGCCCAAAGGCACCCAAAGAGCGGAGACACCGGGGAACAGGCACGAGTGGGGAAGCCCCAACGCACCTTGCCGCCAAGCTCGATAAAGCTCAGCGGCCCCGTTCAGCCTCCGACCGAAGCGCGTGACGGCGCGACTTATACGGGTTTTCAGGCGCCGGGCAAGGGGGAGACCCAATATTCCCTCTCCCCGTTGTTACGGGGAGAGGGTCGGGGTGAGGGGCAGCAAAGCTGGTGAGGGGGAGCTATTTGATCGCCCGCTCGGCGGCGGCCCGGCAGTCGTCCCCGTCGCAATCGATCCAGCGCCCGCTCGGAAGCTGCACCTCCCACGCCGCAATCCTTTTCACGGGACCCGGCACCGCGGATTTGTGCGTGTCATGCCGTGTCGTGCGGTAAAACTGACGCGTTTTCAGAATCTTGCCGTCGCCCATCGCGACGGCGCCGGTGGCGATCACCTCGCGTGGCAGGTAATCCCACTGCCACGCGGCGATGGTGGCCGCGATCACCGCCAGCGCCATACCGGCGATCCAGAGCAAGCGCCCCCGTTTCCTCATGCGACCGCCATCTCGCTTGCCCAAAAGTCAGCGCTTCAGCGCCAGCCGCGCGTGCAGCAGAAGCCCGGCGCCCCAGCCCAGGAAAACCCAATGAACCCAGTAGGGCTCGCCAGTGTACCAGTCCAGCAGAGCAAGCAGCGCGATCACCACGACGAAAATCGCTGCGTGCTTGAACCAGCCCCCCCGGCTGAGGTCGTCCTTCCACATCGTTGATCTCCTGAGGACAGTATCCCTAGGTATGAAGTGCGGACGATGGGATAGCACGGCGTGCCCGGTCGCGGGCCCTGGGACTTGACAATCCTGGGGCCAGCATGTCGAAAGCGCCCCCAGTGTTGCATCGCGTGTGACATCGCGTGTGACATTGCATGCCGCCGGTCCGGCCGCCGGATGAGCGAGAGAGATCCATAAAAGGAGCGGGCGTGGCACGCGCATTCGTATTTCCCGGACAGGGCAGCCAGGACGTCGGCATGGGCCGCGAGCTCGCCGAGGCCTTCCCCGCCGCGCGCGCGGTGTTCGACGAGGTCGACGACGCGCTCGGCCAGACGCTCTCGGCCCTCATGTGGGAGGGCCCCAAGGAGACGTTGACGCTGACCGAGAACGCGCAGCCGGCGCTGATGGCGGTGTCGATGGCGGTGATCCGCGTGCTCGAGCGCGAGAAGGGATTGAAGCTCGCCGGCACCGCGAAGTTCGTCGCCGGCCATTCGTTGGGTGAATATTCGGCGCTCGCCGCCGCCGGCGCCTTCACGCTCGCCGACGCGGCACGCCTTCTGAAGCTGCGCGGCCAGGCGATGCAGGCCGCCGTGCCCGTCGGTCAGGGTGCCATGGTCGCGCTCCTCGGCGTCGGCCTCGATGTGGCCGAGAAAGTAGCCGCCGAAGCCGCACAGGGCGACGTCTGCCAGGTTGCCAACGACAACGAGCCGACGCAGGTCGTGCTCTCGGGATCGAAGTCGGCGATCGATCGCGTCGCCGAGGTCGGCAAGCCCTTCGGTGTGCGCCGCGCGGTGCTGCTGCCGGTCTCCGCGCCGTTCCATTGCGCGTTGATGCAGCCCGCCGCCGACGCCATGGCGGAGGCGCTCGCGAGCGTCACCATCATGAAGCCGGTCGTGCCGGTGGTCGCCAACGTCGCTGCCACCGCCGTCGATGACCCGGACGAGATCCGCCGCCTGCTCGTGGCCCAGGTCACCGGCACGGTGCGCTGGCGCGAATGCGTCGGCTATCTCGCCGGGAACGGTGTCACCGACGTGTTCGAGATAGGATCGGGCAAGGTGCTCGCCGGGCTTGCGAAGCGCATCGAGAAGTCGCTCGAGGCCCAGAGCCTCGGCACGCCCGCTGACATCGAGGCCGCGCTCCCGAAGCTCGCCTGACATTCCAATTCGTAGTCCAGAAGGAACCAGGACATGTTCGACTTGACCGGCAAGAAGGCGCTCGTCACCGGCGCGACCGGCGGCATCGGCGAAGGCATCGCGCGCGCCTTGCACGCGGCAGGCGCCGAGGTGGCGCTCTCCGGACGCCAGGTCGCCAAGCTCGAGGCGCTCGCCGCCGAGCTCAAGGAGCGCGCCCACGTCGTGCCGTGCGACCTCGCCGACAAGGCCGCCGTCGCCAAGCTGATCGATGACGCCTCAGCCAAGCTCGGCCGCGTCGACATCCTGGTCAACAATGCCGGGCTCACCAAGGACAACCTCTTCATGGTGATGAAGGACGAGCAGTGGGACGACGTCATCGCCGTCAACCTCACCTCGACCTTCATGCTGATGCGCGCCGCCACGCGCCACATGCTGCGCTCGAAGACGGGCTACGGCCGCATCATCAACATTTCGTCCGTATCCGGCATCATCGGCAATCCGGGCCAGGGCAACTACGCGGCCTCCAAGGCCGGCATGATCGGCATGACCAAGTCGCTCGCCCGCGAGGTGGCCAATCGGGGAATCACCGCGAACTGCATCGCCCCGGGCTTCATCGCCACCGCCATGACGGATGTGCTGAACGAGAAGCAGAAGGCGGAGATCTCCCAGCATATCCCGGCCCAGCGCTTCGGCGCGCCGGAAGACATTGCTGCGGCAGCGGTTTATCTGGCGAGCGTGGAAGCCGGCTACACCACGGGCCAGACGCTCCATGTCAATGGCGGCATGGCCATGGTGTAAGGCCGCAACCGGTTAGGTTAAGGCGCCGCAGGCCTTTTCGCGGCGACGCGCGTGAGGTCAATGTGTCGCTGACGGGAAGGGGTCGAGAGTGGGGGGTGATGCGCTGGCCAAGGCTCGGCAGATATGTTAACGAGCCTCGTTTTTTTGCTGCGCAGCCCTCGGAAAAGCCCTAACGATCAACGCTCGCGCGCTGGCGTTTGGGAGGCCCCCTGAAGACTGCCGCCAGCACCTGGGACAAGTCCGGATGTTGACATCTTGAACGCCCCGGTGGACGACGGAACCCGAGAAGACGATAGCAACCAGAAAGTTTTGTCAGGGACACGA
>JBFXEP010000434.1:0-3113 GCA_050179995.1 Hyphomicrobium sp. | reverse complement strand
AATCGAGCATATCCTCCTCGATGTCCGCGGGCTTGCCTGTTTTCTCGACCCACGCGGGATCCACGTAGACGTGACAGGTGGCGCAGGCGCAGGCGCCGCCGCATTCGGCTTCGATGCCGGCGATATCGTTGAGCTTGGCCGCTTCCATAACGGTGACGCCGGGCTCGGCCTCGACCGTCTGGCTGGTGCCGTCGGGCTGAATGTACGTCAGTTTAACCATCGACGGCAGGCTCCAAAATTGCGCGACCTCTCCCGCCCCGGGAGCGAGGTGGCGGCAGCATTAATGGGCAAGTTCCAGGATTTCAAGCCGGTCGGTCGCAGGCGTCACGGGCGGAGCCGTTCCCGAGGCCGGCCAAGGGTTGCATAGGCGTGAAGCCAAAAATCCGTGTCAGGAATGAGCGTGCTCGGGTGGAAACGCCTCGTCCACGTAGCTCTGGACGGTCTCGAAAGCGCTTTCGAGCCGGGCGAGCAGGCGGTCACGCTCCTCCTCGTCGGCAATGCCCGACGTCTGCTCCGCCTCGAGGGCCAGGACCGCGATCTCGGCGGCGCCCACGGCTTTTGCCGATCCTTTGATGGTATGGGCGGCGATCTGCCATTCGCGGTCGGTGGCGGCGAAGCGGAGCTGCTCGATGCTCAGCGGAAGCTGGGCCAGGAAAAGTCCCAGAATCTCGCGCTCGAGCAGGGGGCTGCCGAGGGTGTAGCGGCCGAGGTGGGCGCGGTCGATCGGCTCGTGGCCCATGACGGCGGCCGGCGGCTCCGAGACGACCTCGAGCCGGGAATCGCGACGGAGTCCGATCGTGCGCTGTCTCAGCGGGCCCATGGGCATCGAAACCTATGTCGGGAGGAGCGCTGGGTTCACCCGGGGGCCGGTCCCGGCGGCCCTAGGATCAAGCGGCAAAGGCGGGATATGGCCCTTCTCGCTATAACGAGTTGTGAACTCAATACGCTAAGTAACTGTTAAAACTTACGTTAAAACTCTCGATGTTGCAATGAGATTTGCAGGGGCGTGCGGCATTGCGCCGGCCACGGGCGAACTTCATTTGGCCCCAAACGAGGCCTACTCGGCACAGGGACGATCCGTGCCGCGCGAGCCTCGGGGTTGGGCTGCAAAAGCACGTTGATGGGACCGTCACAGGTGGAAAACCCGTTTGAGCTAAGGCCTTGGCCTGCAGTAACATGACGGGGGCGGCCGGCTCATTCCGGTGCGGACGGGTGGATGGCGCAAGAACAGAAAACGGGACCGGCGGCGGTGCAGACGGCGTCGCCTGACGGCGCTACGTCCTCCGGCGCGGCCGTGAAAGGACCGCCGGCGCTGCCTCCCCCTTTGCCACCGTCGGCGATAGGGCCCGCCGTCAAGGAGGCGAAGGACGCCCGCGAAGCGTCCAAGCCCGCGAGCCCGCCCGCCGCATCGGGGGGCGCTCTCGATTCCCTGTCGCTCGTCGTGCCGGTGAGCAGCGTCGTAAATCTTGGATCGGCGACGGCGACGGTCAATCACCAGACGCCCCCGCCGCTGCCCAACATGGCGGCGCAGGCGCAAGCCGCCGCAGCCGCCAACGAGCGGTCGACGGACCCGGCGCAACCCGAGCCCGGTGTGCGGCGCATGGCGCGCAGGCGCCCGGCTGGTCCGCCGCGCGCCAAGATTGCGGCCAACGACGACGCTCCGTCCATCGGCGGCCTTATCTACGCGCTCGAGCAAAAGCCGGCGACGACGCCTTTTAAATACGCCGCCCTGGCGAGCCTCGGCTGGGTGGGGATCTGCTCGGTTTTCGCCTGGATCATCGTGCGCGCCGAGTTCGCAGCCGGTGCGACGGTGATGTCGCTCCTCGAGAAGCCGGCGACGTTCCTCACCGTGACGGCGATCATCGTGCCGATCGCGGTGCTGTGGGCGCTGGCGCTGCTGGCGTGGCGCTCGGACGAGCTGAGGCTCCGCTCCTCGACCATGACCGAGGTCGCGATCCGCCTCGCCGAGCCGGACCGCATGGCGGAGCAGTCCGTCGCCTCGCTCGGCCAGGCCGTGCGCCGGCAGGTGGCGTTCATGAACGACGCCATCTCGCGCGCGCTCGGACGCGCGGGCGAGCTCGAGGCGCTGGTGCACAACGAGGTGACGGCGCTCGAGCGCTCCTACGAGGAGAACGAGCGCAAGATCAAAAGCCTCATCCAGGAGCTGGCCGGCGAGCGCACATCGCTGCTCTCGACCAGCGAGCGCGTCACCGACACCCTGAAGACTCTCGGCACCGACATCCCGACTCTCATCGATCGCCTCGCGAACCAGCAGATCAAGCTCGCGGGCATCATCCAGGGTGCGGGCGACAACCTCACGCAGCTCGAATCGGCCGTGGGGCAGAGCGCGGACCGGCTCGAGCATGCGCTCGGAGGCAAGACCGAGCAGCTGCAGTCCATGCTCGAGGGCTATACCTCGGGTCTCGCCATGGCGCTCGGCGCGCGCACGGAGCAGCTGCAGGCCGCGATCGCGAGCTACGTCGACACCCTCGATACCTCGCTCGACCGGCGGACGGAGCGGCTACAGCAGGTGTTCGAGGAGTACGCGCGCGCGCTCGACACCTCGCTCGCGAACCGGGCGCAGGCGCTCGACATCCAGCTCGTGGAGCGTACCAAGGCGCTCGACGCGGCCTTCGGGCAGCGGCTCAGGCTGTTCGACGAATCCATCGTGCGCTCGACCATGACCATCGACTCGGCGGTGGCCGAGAAGGCGCGGGCGCTCACCGCCGCCCTCGACAGCCACGCCAAGACGTTCAGCGAGACCATCGCGCGCCAGGCCGGGAACCTCGACGAAAGCCTGATGCATGGCATCAACGCGGTGCGCCGCACGAGCGAGAACATCACCCGCCAGTCGCTGAAGGCCATCGAAGGGCTCGCTGGCCAGTCGGACATGCTGAAGCGGGTCTCGGAGAACCTGCTGGGGCAGGTCAACTCGGTGACCAACCGCTTCGAAAGCCAGGGGCAAGCCATCATGCGGGCGGCCAACTCGCTCGAGAACGCCAACTTCAAGATGGAATCGACGCTGCAGGGCCGCCACGCCGAGCTCACGCACACGATGGAAGCCTTGACCGGCAAGGCGGACGAGTTCGGCCGCTTCGTGCAGGGCTTCTCCT
>JBFXEP010000433.1:0-3125 GCA_050179995.1 Hyphomicrobium sp. | reverse complement strand
TGTCAACGACGGCCACGTCGATGCGCATGCCGTCCTCGAGGGCGCGAAGCTGCTCCAGGCGCTCGCGTTTCTCGAGGGGCGAGGGGTCGAGGGCGACGAAGCGCTCGAGCGCCGAGCGGCGGTAGGCGTAGAGGCCGATGTGATGGTAGAGCGGCCCGTCGCCGTGGGGTGCCGTGGCGCGGGTGAAGTAGAGCGCGCGCAGGCGGTTCCTCTCGGGGAGCGGCGTGCCGACCACCTTGACCACATTGGGGTTGATGCGCTCCTCGAGGTCCACGATCTCGGCGGCAAGCGTGGCGATGTGGGGCCCCTTGCCGTCGAGCACGGAGGCGCAGGTGCGGATCAGGGCGGGGTCGATGGTCGGCAGGTCGCCCTGCACGTTGACCACGATCTCGGCCTCGGCGTCGGGGTCGATGCGGTTCAAGGCTTCGAAGATGCGGTCCGAGCCCGAGGCGTGGTCGGGACGGGTCATCAGCGCCTCGCCGCCGGCCGCGCGCACGGCGGTGCAGATCTCCTCGGCGTCGGCGGCGACGACGACGCGGCCCATCTCGGCCGCATGCGCCTGGCGCCAGACGCGAACGATCATGGGCTCGCCCTCGATATCGGCGAGGGGCTTGTCCGGGAGCCGGGTCGAGGTCAGGCGCGCGGGAATGATGATCAGGGCTCGGGTCATGCTGCTCTTCGCGTGATGCGGGCATTGCGGACAAATGGCCCCATGCAAGCCCGTGCACGATGCCTTATGCTGCCGACCGTTCGAAGCCGGTCCCAGCCCGGCACGGAGCCTCGCGCGGGGCGCGAGCGTGATTGCCACAAGAGACCTGTAGACTGGGGAAACACGGGGTTGCAAGGCATGGACGGTGTCTTGTAGATGCGTCTCTGGCGGGCGGAGCGCACGGGCGGCTCGACTCATGGGCACTCATGGGGGGCGGGCCGGTGCCGAATGCCGCAACGCCAAGGTCATGTTAACCAACTACGATCGGCAGCGTCTCAATCGGCAAGCGGCGGCAGGGTAGCGAGATGGTGGACTCTTTCGAACTGAGCAAGATCGCGGGCGGCATTCTGGCGGCCCTCCTCGTCATCTTCCTTCCCAAGGTGGCGATAGAGATCGCGCACCAGTCGCATGGGCACGAGGAGATCAAGGACGGCTACGTGCTGCCGGCGCCGACCGAAACGGAGGCTTCCGGCAGTGCGGAGGGCGCGCCGGCGGCGGCCTTCGATCCCGCCGCGGTGGTGGCGATGCTGCCGACCGCGAAACCGGAAAACGCCGCCAGCACGTTCAAGAAGTGCCTCGGCTGCCATACGGCCGACAAGGCGGCGGCGAGCAAGGCCGGCCCCAACCTCTGGGGCGTGCTCGGGCGCGAGCGCGGCACGCGCGCCGACTTCACCGGCTACTCCGAGGCCATGAAGAGCAAGACGGGCGCGTGGACCTACGGGGACCTCGTGCATTTCCTGCATAAGCCGAAGGAGTTCGTCCCGGGCACGAAGATGGTGTTCCCCGGCATCTCCGACCTCGCCGATCTCGCCGATGTCGTCGCCTACATTCGTACGCTTTCGGACAATCCGGAGCCCTGGCCCACGGCCGCTGCCGCGCCAGCGCCTGCTCCGGGAGCAGCGCCGGCTGCTGCAGCAGAACCCAAGTAGATTTTCGCGGCGCCGGCTCTCACGAGGGCCGGCGCTCCGCCCCGCCGCAAGCGCGTACCTCAGTGAGGGGCGCGCGGGTTGCGGCGGGTGCCGCGCGAGCCGATTTCCGGCGCTGTCTCAAGGCCTTTGCGGCAGAGCGCGGCGCTGCTCGATGTTGCCGATGTTTAATCCGAAATTGGGCCCAAGCCGTGCTAGGTACTGACCTTTCCTAAGGCCCGGCTCGTCTCAGCAGCGGGGCCGTGCGGGCCGCTCGCGTTATCGCGTCCCGCCTTTCCCGACATCGGACGACGATATGGGGCGATGGTGACGATGGTAGCGGTGGACATGGCAGACAGGCGCTCGATTCCTTTCGTTTCCCTCCTCGCAGCCCTGATGCTCGCCGTTGCCGCTCCTTGCGTCGCGGAGGCGCAGGACACGGCCCCGCCTGCCGATACAGCGCCGCCTCCCGCCCAGCCCGCGGTTGAGGCCGCTCCCGCCGCGCCTCCGGCTGCCACCAGCGATCTCCCGCGCTACACGGCGCTCTCGCTCATCGGCGAACCGAAGTTCGGGCCCGACTTCAAGCACTTCGACTGGGTCAATCCGGATGCACCCAAGGGCGGCGTGGTGCGGTTCTCGGTCGAGGGGACGTTCGATTCCCTCAACCCGTTCTCGATCAAGGGCGTGCCGGCCGGTCCCGCCGCCATGATCTACGACACGCTGATGAGCGGAAGCCTCGACGAGGAGTCGACGGAGTACGGGCTCATCGCCGAATGGGTGCAGTTTCCGCCCGACTATGCGTGGGCCAAGTTCGGGCTCCGGCCCGAGGCGCGCTTCCATGACGGCACGCCGATCACGCCCGAGGACGTGATCTTCAGCCTCGATGCGCTGAAGGCGGCGCATCCGATGTACGGGCGCTACTACAAGAACGTCGTCAAGGCGGAGAAGACCGGCGACCACGAGGTCACCTTCACCTTCGACATGGTGGGCAATCGCGAGCTGCCGCAGATCCTCGGGCAGCTCACGGTGTTTCCGAAGCATTTCTGGCAGGCTCAAGGCAAGCACGGCGAGCCGCGTGATCTCGCAAAGAGCACGCTCGAGATCCCGCTCGGCTCCGGCCCCTACAAGATCAAGGAGTTCGATACCGGCAACCGCATCGTGCTCGAGCGCGTCGCGGACTACTGGGCGAAGGACCTGCCGGTGCGGATCGGGCAGTACAACTTCGGCGAGATGCGCTTCCAGTATTTCCGCGAGCGCACGGCGGCGTTCGAGGACTTCAAGGCCGGGCGGGCCGACATCTGGCGTGAGAACACGGCCAGGGACTGGTCGACGCAGTACAAGTTTCCCGCCATCGACAAGGGCTGGGTGAAGAAGGAGGCGATCCCGACCAAGGGCGTCGCGCGCATGCAGGGCTTCGTGTTCAACACGCGGCGCGACAAGTTCAAGGATGTGCGCGTGCGGCAGGCCTTCAACTATGCCTTCGACTTCGAGGACCTGAACCGGTCGGTGCT
>JBFXEP010000432.1:0-3137 GCA_050179995.1 Hyphomicrobium sp. | reverse complement strand
GGCCGTTCTATTGCCCGCTCGACCGGAAGGTCTACGTCGACCTCGCCTTCTACGACGAGCTCAAACGGCGCTTCAACGCGCCCGGCGATTTCGCCCAGGCCTATGTGATCGCGCACGAGGTGGGCCACCACGTGCAGGCGCTGCTCGGCATCGCAGACCAGGTGCAGCAGGCGAAGTCGCGGGTGGACGAGCGCGAGGGCAACCGCCTCCAGGTGATGATGGAGCTGCAGGCGGACTGTCTCGCCGGTGTGTGGGCCAACCTCAACGACCAGCTCAAGAAGCGGCTCGAGCCGGGAGACATCGACGAGGCGCTCAACGCGGCGAGCCAGATCGGCGACGACATGATCCAGAAGCGCACACAGGGCCGCGTGGTGCCGGATGCGTTCACGCACGGTTCGGCCGCGCAGCGCGTCGACTGGTTCAAGCGCGGCTTCCAGTCGGGGCAGATGAAGGTGTGCGACACCTTCAACTCGGGCGAGCTGTAGGGGGCTGTAAGGGAACGTCCCCTCTACCCATTCTCCAGGGGGAGAGGGGAATTGGCGCAAAGACGCTAGAGCGCGTCGCCGGTGAAACGGCTTACCCGACAAGGCGTCGCCTTGACGGCCAGCTCCTGGCAGAGCCGCTTGGCCTCGTCGACGGAAGCGACCGGGCCGACGACGAGATCGTAGCTCTGCTCGCTGCCCGAGATGTCGGTGGTGTAGCGCGGCTCGAAGGCGCGCAGGCTCTCGCCGTGGCGCTCGTTGAGGAGCGTCCAGCTCAGGCGGAGGCTGTCGACCGAGGGTCCGGTGGCGATGGCAACGCCGACGAGATCGCCCGCGGCCGGGTCGGCGGCGGCCGGCGTCACGGTGGGCGGACCGAAGGTGATGGTACCCGTGGCCGGCTGGGCCACGCTGCCGGTCTCGAGGGCCTGCTTGCTGGCGGCGAGCTTCTTCGCCTCCTTGGCCTCCTTGGCGGCGACTTCCTTCGCGGCCTTCTTGGCGGCGGCTTCCTTGGCGGCCGCCTCCTTGACTGCCGTTTCCTTGGCCTTCGTCTCCTCGGCGGCGAGCCTAGCGGCGCGCTCTGGATCGTCACGATCCATCTCGAGGGCCGCGACCTTGTCGGACAGGCCGCGCGTGCTCTCGGTCTGGCTCGAGACCTGAGCCCGGATCTCGAACAGCTCGCTGCGGAACTGGTCGAGCGTGCCGCGGAGCGTGCGCACCTCGGCAACCGCCTCGTCGACGGCTTTCTGCGCCTCGGTGGCCTGCGGGGACTCGGCGCCAGCGCCAAGGTAGTGGGCAACCAGCGTGGGCTGGGTGGCGAGCAGGACCAGATAGAGGAGCGAGAGGCCGGCGGCCGTCGTCCAGATCACGGCGTATGGCGTGAAGCTGCGGCCTTTGACATGCGGCGAACTGGGTTGGGGCAAGCTTTTTTCGGTCATGATTTGCTTTCCGGAAACCTACTGATATGGAGGCATCTCACCGCGTCACACCGCTCTCCGGACCTCTCCGGCAGCGTCGGGCGGCGCGACCTCAACCTGGGTTCCGTGGTGGCTGAGTCGGCGGCCGAGGGTCAACTTTGCCGGCCCATGCAACTGTGGACGACGTGGGGAAAGCTCGGGCCCTCCTTAACGGCGTTCGAAGGTGCGTGGCTCCATTTGCGCCGGCGCAAGCCAAGCGATAGCGTTCTGGCCGATTTTTGCCGGTCTCAACCATAAGGTCTGATCATGAGCCGACCGCTGCTCACCGTCGTCCTCGCCGCCGGCAAGGGAACGCGCATGCGTTCGGCGCTGCCCAAGGTGCTGCACCAGATCGCGGGGCGCTCGATGCTGGGCCATGTGCTGGCGCTCTCGCGGGAGGTCGGCGGCGACAGGCTCGCGGTCGTCGTCGGCCCCGGCATGGAGGCGGTGCGCAAGGAGGCGCTGGCGGCGGCGCCGGACGCGGCGGTGCTCGTGCAGGAGAACCAGCTCGGGACGGCGGATGCGGTGCTCGCGGCGCGCGCGGTCATCGGCGCGCACTCGGGCGACCTCATGGTGCTGTTCGCCGACACGCCGCTGATCACGGCGGCGACCATCGGCAAGCTCAGGGCCGAGCTCGACCGGGGTGCGCAGCTTGCGGTGCTCGGCTTCGAGGCACGCGATCCCGGCAGCTACGGGCGTCTCCTGACCGAGACGGACGGGACGCTGACGGCCATCCGCGAGGCCAAGGATGCGAGCCCGACCGAGCTTCAGGTCCGGCTCTGCAACTCGGGGGTGATGGCGTTCCGGGTCGACGCGCCGCTCGACGTTCTCGGCAGAATTGGCAACGCCAACGCCAAGGGCGAATACTATCTGACGGACGCGGTCGAGATCGTGCGCGGGCAAGGCGGGCGCGCGGCGGTGGTGGTGTGCCCCGAGGACGAGGTGCTGGGCGTCAACGCACGCTCGGAGCTCGCGGCGGCGGAAGCCATCTGGCAGCGGCGCGCGCGGGCCGCCGCCATGGCGGAGGGCGTGACGCTGATTGCGCCGGAGACGGTGTGGCTCTCGTTCGACACCGTGCTCGGGCGTGACGTCACGATCGAGCCTAATGTCTTCTTCGGGCCCGGCGTCACGGTCGAGGATGGGGCCGAGATCAAGGCCAACTGTCATATCGAGGGGGCGCACATCGGCGCGGGCGCGCGCGTCGGCCCGTTCGCGCGGCTTCGGCCCGGCGCCAGGCTCGGCCGCGACGTCCACGTCGGCAACTTCGTCGAGGTGAAGAACGTCGCGCTCGGCGATGGCGCCAAGGCCAACCACCTCTCCTATCTCGGCGACGGCTCGGTCGGGGCCAAGGCCAACATCGGCGCCGGCACGATCTTCTGCAACTACGACGGCTTCTTCAAGCACAAGACCGAGATCGGGGAGGGGGCGTTCGTCGGCTCGAACTCGGCGCTGGTGGCGCCGGTCAAGATCGGGGCGGGCGCCTACATCGGGTCGGGCAGCGTGATCACCAAGGACGTCGCGGCGGACGCACTCGCGCTCGAGCGGAGTGCGCAGGAGGAGCGTCCGGGCTGGGCAGCGAAGTTCCGCATCATGATGGCGCGACGCAAAGCTAACCAATCGAAGTAGGCGTGCGTTAAGGAGTGTTAAGAACTGATATATTCTTTGATTTGAAAGGTTATCCGCCGTCTCGTAGGGCATTTAG
>JBFXEP010000431.1:0-3146 GCA_050179995.1 Hyphomicrobium sp. | reverse complement strand
GACGCCGCCCTGCGCCGTCTCGAGGGCGACCATCTCGGCCGCCTGCTCGGCGAGCGCGGGCCGCCACGTCGCCGCCCACGCGATCGGCGTCGGGAACGCGATGGGGAAGGAGTGGATGGCATCGAGAGCGAGGATGAGCGGGATCTTGAGCCGGGAAGCGCGCCCCGCGGCCTTGAACTCGGCGAGATGGCGCGGGTCGACCACATTCAGCATGTTGCCGATGCGGCCTTCCCTGACCCCTTCGATCTGCGCCTCGTACGGGAAGGCGAGGGAGGGAAAGTTCAGCTGCCCGATCTTCTCCCGCAGCGTCATCTGCACGAGGAGCGCCGCCACCTTGGCCTCGATCTCGGCTTCGATCGCCCGGTCGGGGGTCGGGCTGGGCGAGGGGGTCGAAAGGGCGGGCGGTGCGGGAAGGACGGCAAGGGCGAGGAAAGTGAAAAATAGCGATGGGCCACGTCTCATCTGGGCGCTGCTCGGTCCGCTAAGGTGGGACCTCATGGTATACAGACGTGCCGCCTGACGTCCATTTCGCATCTTGAGAAACGCGGGACGTGCTACAACATGTCCACCGCCCCGACCCCACTGAGTGCGGAGCCGGGCGTAACCGAGGAGGCCCTGATGCCGGCCAGCATCGCTCAAGCCAGGAAACTCGACACCGAGCGGTGCGCGCGCACGATGCTGCCCATCGAGCTCGACGGCGCCGAGATTGTGCTCGAGGCTCGTGCCTACCAGGGCAAGGACGAGCACACCCAGGCCATGGCCCTGATCAACCGGGGCACCGGCAAGGATGCCGACGACATCCCGCTCGTGCGGGTGCATTCCGGGTGCGTCACGGGCGACATCTTCCACTCGCTCCGCTGCGACTGCCACGCCCAGCTCGAGTGCGCGCTGCGGCGCATCGCCGTGACCCCCAACGGCGTGCTGATCTACCTGCCCTTCCACGAGGGGCGCGGCATCGGCCTCTTCCGCAAGATCCAGGCCTACGCGCTGCAGGACCAGGGCCTCGACACGGTGGACGCCAACCTCGAGATCGGCGCCCCCGTCGACGCCCGCGAGTACGAGCTTGCCGCCGAGGTGCTGCGCGATCTCGGCTTCTCGAAGATCCGCCTCATGACCAACAACCCGGCCAAGGTCGAGGCGCTGGAGGAAGCGGACATCGAGATCGTCGACCGCATTCCCCTCGTCACCCGCCCGAGCAGCCACAACGCGCGCTACCTCAACACCAAGCGCCGCCGCATGGCCCACGAGCTTTAGCGCCGACAGCGCAGTGCCCCCTCACCCGCGACCCCGGCTCAAGGGCCGGGGTCGCGACCTCTCCCCGTCATGGCGAAGCCATGCTCCGCATGGACGGGGAGAGTCGAAGTGGGTGCGCTTCTTTCACCTCTCCCATAGGAAGAGGTCGGACGCGATTGGAAATCGCGTCCGGGTGAGGGGCTGCGACGGGCATAAGGGATGAAAACACGTCCGCCCTACCACGCCAGCTCCGGCAGCGCCGCGAGCGCGCCGGGCGTGCCGGGTGGAAACAGCGCCGCGAGCTTCCCGGGATCGACCACGCCGTCCGCCATCGTCTCGTGCCTATGAATGCCGCCCGCGATGAACAGCGCATCGAGCCCGGCATCGCGCGCCCCCTTGAGATCGGTCCGGATCGAGTCCCCGACCACCAGGATGGCGTCGTCCTGCACCTCCGCGCCCCGGATGCGCTCGGCCGCGGCCTTCGCCGTGGCGTAGGCCGCCGCATGCGGCTTCCCCGCCCAATAGACCGCGCCGCCGAGGTGCGCGTAGGCATCCGCCAGCGCGCCCGCGCAGAGGAAGAGCCGCCCCCCGACCTCCACCACGAGGTCCGGGTTCGCGCACACGAAAGGCAGCCCGCGCCCCTGCGCCCGCGCGAGCACGTCGCGGTAGCTCTCCACCGTCTCGTTGACGTCGTCGTTGAGGCCGGTGCACACCACCGCCTCGGCGGCTTCCAGCGGCGCATCCTTGGCGCCCGCCTTCGAGAAGAACGCCGCGTCGCGGTCGCGCGGCCCGATGAAATGCACGTCCCGGTAGCCCTGCTCCGCCATATGCGCGAGCGCGATCTCGCCCGACGACACGATCGCGTCGTACGCCTCGCGCGGCACGCGACGCGCCTCCAGCATGGCTTCGACCCGATGCACCGGCACCGGCGCGTTGGTGAGCAGCACCACCGTGCCGCCGCGCTCGCGAAAGCGGATCAGCGCCTCGGACGCGCGCGCATACGCACGCACGCCATCGTGCACCACGCCCCACACGTCGCAATAGAGCACGTCGTACTCTTCGAGCAGCGCCCCCGATCCGGCGAGAATGGGAGGCACGTGCGCCGCATCGGGTGTCTCTTCGGAAAGGCTCATCTCGGATCCGGCTGTGAGAAGCATCCGGTTGCAATTGGTCGACCGGCGGTCACCGGTTTAATACCGGTTCCCATGTTGCCGTCACGCCTTTTCGCCGCATTGGCGACGCTGCGGCACCATCGGAGAACGAGCCCGTAGCTTGCTGCGGCCTGCCCAAGGTAGGGTGTCAGCCAGGGCCGGGCCTGTGGCGCGCGCCGTCGAAAACAAGGGGAGTAGGACACGATGTCGGATATCTGGTTCCGCGCTGGCGAGGCGACCGTTCTGGCAAAGGAGGGGCAGGCCACCGACGCCATGCCCGAGGTGGTGATCGGTTCCGTCAAAGGGCCGGTCGGGACGGCCTTCGCGTCGATGATGGGCCAGTCGGTTGGCCACACGCGCTTCTTCGTCATCCGCGACCTCAACCAGATGGTGCGTCCGCCGACCATGATGACGTCCAAGGTGACGATCCCGAATTCGGCCTACATCGAGCTCTTCGGCGGCGTGGTGCAGGCGGCCCTCGGCGACGCCATCGTCGATTGCCTGAAGGAGAAGATCATCCCGAAGAAGATCGTCGACGAGATCTGCATCATCATCACGGTGTGGCTCGATCCGCGCTGCGCCGACGATCCGAACCTCGACAAGAAGGACCTCTACCGCACCAACTACGAGGCGACGAAGATCGCCATCGCCCGCGCCTTGAACGGCGAGCCGACGGTCGAGGAGCTGATCGAGAACCGCGACAAGATCCAGCACTACGCCCTCGCCGGCGTGCTGGATTAAGCAACGTTCGCATTCGTCTTC
>JBFXEP010000430.1:0-3150 GCA_050179995.1 Hyphomicrobium sp. | reverse complement strand
CAACCCCATTGCGTCGGAAAATGCGCGAGAGTGCTTCCGCAAAAGTGGGAACCGGTCATGGCGAAGCCATGCGAGCAACCAAGTCCGACAAGAAGCACGACAAGACAAGGACCTAGAGGCTTTCCGCGATTCCATGAAAAGCGGAAAGACTCTAGATCACCACGCGTTGAACATCCGGCGCACCAGCCGCACGGCGAGCTGTCCCGGCACCCAACCGCGCGGCCACACGGCGAGCACCGCATTCGGCTGATAGCGCAGCCGCGGCCAGAAGCTGGTCGAGGCGCGCCAGATGCTGCGCGCGACCACGATCGGCTCCGCCCCCGCCTCCTCCCACGCCTTGATGTTCGGCGACACCGCCTCGATGAACGTATCGTAGGCCGTGAGCCCCGGCTTGGTCGCGATCTCGCGCGAGCGCTCGAAGAAATCCGTCTTGATCATGCCGGGCTCGATGATCTTGACCTTGATGTTGTGCTGGCGCAGCTCGAGCCACAGCCCCTCCGAGAAGCCCTCGATCGCGAACTTCGTGGCGCTGTACATGGAATAGAGCGGGATCGTGAGCCGCCCCGCCGCAGACCCCACGTTGACGATGCGCCCCTGCTGGCGCTCGCGCATATGCGGCAGCACCGCGCGCGTCACGTTGAGCACGCCGAACACGTTGGTCTCGAACTGGCGGCGGATCTGCGCATCCGTCTGCGCCTCGAACGGCCCCATGAGCCCATAGCCCGCGTTGTTGACGAGCACGTCGATCGCACCGAACGCGCCGACCACATCGCTCACCGCCGCGTCGACGGACGCCTGGTCCGTCACGTCGAGCTTGAACAGCTTGATGCGCTCGGACGCCGCACCGAGATCGCTCTTCTCGGGCGAGCGCATCGTCGCCGCGACGTTCCAGCCATTCTGCGCAAAAAGCTCGGCGGTGGCCCGCCCGATGCCGCTCGATGCGCCGGTGATGAGAACCGTCTTGGCGTTGCTCAATACCCTGCTCCACAAATGCAAACCGCCGGGAGAACCCCGGCGGCTTGGTCGAAGTTAATGCACGTGCTCAGTCGATCATCGACAGGAATTCCTGGCGCGTGATCGCATTGTCCTGGAACACGCCGAGCATGCGGCTCGTCACCATGTCGGTGCCCGGCTTGTGCACGCCGCGTGTCGTCATGCAGTGGTGCTCGGCCTTGATCACCACCGCGACGCCCTGCGGCTTCAGCGCCTTCTCGATCACGTTGGCGATCTGCGCCGTCATCTTCTCCTGGATCTGCAGCCGCTTGGCGAACGCGTCCACGACCCGCGCCAGCTTCGAGATGCCGACCACGCGCCCGTTAGGGATGTATCCGACCCACGCCCTGCCGACGATCGGCGCCAGGTGATGCTCGCAATGGCTCTCGAAACGGATGCCGCGCAGCACGATCATCTCGTCGTAGCCTTCGGTCTCCTCGAAGGTTTTCTGCAGGATCGCCTCGGGGTCCTGGCTGTAGCCGACGAAGTACTCCTCGAACGCCTTCGCCACCCGCTTCGGCGTCTCGATGAGGCCGTCGCGCGTGGGGTCATCGCCCGCCCAGCGCAAGAGAACGCGCACCGCCTCCTCGGCCTCCTCGCGCGTCGGAAGCGATTGCGCGGGCACGATCTCGGCCGCGGGAACCTTGACCAGTTTGCTCTTCATCGGTGGGGGATGGCTCATGATGGAACCTTCGGGATGCTGCAAGGCCGTTACGGGCCCGCACTCGCCCCGGATCAGACTGAAGGGAATTGCCTCCCCTTAACATAGGATCGCCGCGACGGAAGAGAAGAACGTGCCGCACGCCCTCTGAGCGTTAATGGACACCCGAATTCGCCCCCGAATGGCGCATGGTGCAGCGCAAGGGCGACCCGCTGCCGCGCGCCCGCCGCCTTGATCGCGCCCCGCGTAGGCGGCAGAACCGCCAGGCCACGCCACCCTTGGGGAAAAGCATGTCCGAAAGCATGTCCGACCGCGTCTCGCCGCCCGCAGCGCTCATCTACGCCATGGTCACGGTCTCCGCCGCCGACCGCACCATCTCAACCGACGAGCTCACGCGCATCGGCTCCATCGTACGCGAGCTGCCGCCCTTCGAGACCTACACCGAGGACTGGCTTGCCGACGCTGCGCAGGAGTGCGGTCGCATCCTGCGCCAGGAGGGCGGCATCGGTCGCGTGCTGGATGTGATCGCGGCGAGCCTTCCGCAGCGCCTCACCGAGACCGCCTATGCGCTCGCGGCCGAGGTGGCGGCCTCCGACCTCGCGCTGCATGACACGGAACGTCAATTCCTCGGGCTGCTCGCCGCCAAGCTTCGCCTCGACCGCGACACCTGCGCCGCCCTCGAGCGCGGCGCCCGCGCCCGCCATCAACGCGCCTGAGCACGCTCACGCGCGAAGCGCGCGATCTCCTCGACGGCAGCCGCGAGGTTCGAGTCGAGCGTCGCCCCGGAGCTCTTGCGCGGCTTGAGGTCGTGGTCGCCGTCCGTCGCCCACTGCACCGTGATGGACGGCGCGAGACCATAGCCCGCCACCTCCGCGACGCCGCCGAACGGATCGCGCTCGCCTTGCACGATGAGCGCCGGGCACGTGAGCGTCTTGAGATGCTGCGTCCGGAGCTGCTCCGGCTTGCCGGGCGGATGGAACGGATAGCCGAGGCACACCAGCCCGCCGATCGCGCCGCGCCCGTAAAGCGCGTCCGCCGCGAGGCTCGCCACCCGCCCGCCAAGCGACTTTCCACCGATCAGCAGCGGCCCGCCGCCCACGCCCTTATCCAGGAGCTCGGCGACCGCAGCCTCGTACTCGGCAACGAGCCGCTCCGCCTTCTGCGGCGGCTTGTGCGCCTTCATGTAGGCGAACTCGAACCGCACGACGCAAAAGCCCGAACCCGCCAGAAGCTCCGCCACGCGGCTCATCCACGCGCTCGTCATGGGTGCGCCTGCCCCCGGCGCGAGCATGAGCGTTGCCTTGGCGTTGGCGGGACCGGTTATGAGAAAATCGGCCATGGCGCCTACTTGTAGCTGGCACCAGACCGCCGTCCATGCGCAATTCGCGGGAACAAGCCGGCCCATGCCGTGCAATTGCCGCGCGCAGCCGGATGAGGTCGCAATTTGGCCCCGGGCTGCGCTAAGATGCGCCTGCTGATTTGTCACGGGATGCGCG
>JBFXEP010000429.1:0-3162 GCA_050179995.1 Hyphomicrobium sp. | reverse complement strand
GCCATCGCCACCTGCATCCCCTTCGGGCTCAACAGCCGCATGCAGAACGCCTGGATGTACGAGGGCGGCGGCATCGACCTCATGAACGCGTTCTACGCGCGCTACAACATCTTTGCCCTGCCGGGCGGCAACACCGGCGCGCAGATGGGCGGCTGGTACCGGAAGGAGATCCGCTCGGCCGAGGATTGGAAGGGCCTCAAGATTCGCATCGGCGGCTTCGGCGGCGCCATCATGTCGCGTTTGGGCGCCGTGCCGCAGCAGATCGCCGGCGGAGAGATCTATTCGGCGCTCGAGAAGGGCACCATCGACGCGGCCGAGTGGGTCGGCCCCTACGACGACGAGAAGCTCGGCTTCTACCGCGTCGCGCCGAACTACTACTATCCCGGCTGGTGGGAAGGCCAGGCCATGCTGCACTTCTTCATCAACCAGGAGAAATGGGCGAGCCTGCCCAAGGCCTACCAGGCCATCATCCGCAGCGCAGCGCAGACGGCCGACACCGTCATGATGGCCCGCTACGACATGCGCAACCCGGCGGCGCTGCGACGCCTCGTGAAAGCAGGCGCCATCCTGAGGCCGTTCTCGGAGGAGGTGCTCAACGCCTGCTTCAAGGCGACGAACGAGGTCTACGCGGAGATTTCCGCCAAGAACCCAGAATTCAAGAAGATCTACGACGCCATGACGGCGGTGCGCGCCGAGGACTACCTGTGGTTCCAGCTCGCCGAGCAAACGAGCGACACCTACATGATGATCCAGCAGCGCAAGAACACACTGTAGTCAAGCGCCCCTCACCCGCTCCCGCGGATCAAGTCCGGTGTCGCGACCGCTCCCCACCGGGGGGAGGCCGGAGCGTAGCGCCGGGTGAGGGGACACTGCACTTGGAAATTCACCCAAGCAGCGCCCTTACGGCGGCGCGCATCTGCTCGAGCGTGAACGGCTTCAGGAGAACGCCGAGATTCGCCGTCCCGAGCCCTCGCGCACGCTCGAGCTCTTCGGGGAAACCCGACATCAGCAAGAGCTTGACGCTGGGCCGCGTGGCGATCGCGCTGCGCGCAAGCGCGATGCCGTCGAGCCCCGGCATGTGCACATCCGACACCAGGAGATCGAACGACCGCGACACGGAGCCCAGCGCCTCGAGCGCTTCCGTACCGTCCTGCGTGATGTCGACCGTGTGTCCGTCCGCCTCGAGCGCACGCTTCACGAGATCGCGCGTCGCCTGGTCGTCGTCCGCAAGCAGGATATGCGCCATCTCGTCCTCCCATTTCGAGGCGCCGTCGCCCGGGGCCCCTACTCTTTCGTCATGCGCCCGACAAAGGGCAGCTCTCGGTAGCGATGCGCCACATCCATGCCGTAGCCGACCACGAACGCATCGTCGCTTTCGAAGGCGCTGAAATCGGCGGCCACGTCCACCGCGCGCGGCACCTTCTTGTCGATCAGCACGCAGGTGAGGATCGAGGCCGCCCCCCGCGCCGAGATGAGATCCTTGGCGAACACCAGCGTGCGTCCGGAATCGAGAACGTCATCCACCAGCAGCACGTTGCGCCCCTCGGGGCTGAGATCGAGGTCGCGCAGGATCTCGACCGCGCCTGACGAGGTGCGGCTCTTGCGGTAGCTCGACAGCGTCAGGAAATCGACCTCGGGCTCGAGGCCGGAGCGGTAGAGCGCACGCAGAAGATCGGCTGCGAACACGAAGCTGCCCTTGAGCACGGCGACGACGAGCGGCCGCTCCAGGTTGCGCGCCTTGATCTCCTGCGCGAGCGCCTCGAGCCGCTCGGCGATGCTCTCTGCCGAGTAGATGACCTCGACCGCGGGCCTCTCGCCGGCGTGGTGTCCCGTCATTCTGCTATCCTTGTTCAGAGCGCCAGCCCCGCGATCGCCGCATGCTGGCGAATCTGGCTCGATATCATACGCTTAACACTGAATTCTTGCCCGAGACCGACGTTGACATCGACCCGCCACGAAGTCTCGTGCAAGGTATCGAGCCACCCCTGCGCCACGCAAGCCGGCTGGGCCTTCGCCGTGAACGCCTGGGGTGCGTGGATTGTACATGCCGCCGCCATATTCGTACCGTTGATACTGGCCTCGCCTTCCCGCATATAGGCGCTCGACCTCTGAGCCGAACCTGCACCCTCCCGGAGCCACACGTCCGTGATACGCTTGACCAATATCGGTCTCAAATACGAGCGCGGTCCGGAGATTCTGTCCGACGTGAATTTCCATCTGAGGCCCGGCTCGTTCCACTTCCTGACCGGACCCTCCGGTGCCGGCAAGACATCGCTTCTGCGGCTGCTCTTCATGTCCACGCATCCGACACGCGGGCAGATCCAGCTCTTCGGCCAGGACGTGAGCCGCATCACGACCGGCAAGCGCGCCCCCTTGAGGCGCCGCATCGGCATCGTGTGGCAGGATTTCCGCCTGCTCGAGCATTTGACCACCTGGGAGAACGTCGCCCTTCCCTTGCGCGTCATCGGCAAGCGCCTCGACGACTACAAGGAGGACGTGACGGACCTATTGCAGTGGGTCGGCCTCGGCGACCGCATGCACGGCTATCCCTCCGTGCTGTCGGGCGGCGAGAAGCAGCGCGCCGCCATCGCGCGCGCCGTGATCGGCAAGCCCGAGCTTCTGCTCGCCGATGAGCCGACCGGTAACGTCGACCCGCAGATGGCACGCCGCCTCTTGCGTCTCTTCATCGAGCTGAACCGCCTCGGCACGTCGGTCCTCATCGCGACCCACGACCACCAGCTGATGCGTCAGTTCAAGGCCCCCCGACTGGAGCTGCACGACGGTAATGTCCGGATCGTATGACAGACCCGACCGGCCGCCGCCGATGCGCGGGTTCGACCCGCATCGCCAGCCGGAGTACGACCCCTACGAGGATATGGTGACGCAGGGCGGCCGCACGGCGTCATCCTACGCGCAGGAGCGGACCGACTACGAGCGCACGGGCTACGACATCGAGCCCGTGCCGACGGCCGACGTGTCGCTGCGCAGTGAGTTCGAGCGCCCGACCCGGCCCGATCCGTACCTGCCGCCGCGCGGCAACACGCGCAAGATGCAGTCGATGGCCGCTCCCATCGTGCCGGCGGGCTCGGTCACCGGCCGCTCGCTGACCCTCGTCATCACCATCATGTGCTTCCTGGCCTGCCTGACGGTGGGCGCCGTCTA
>JBFXEP010000428.1:0-3169 GCA_050179995.1 Hyphomicrobium sp. | reverse complement strand
TCTATTTTCGGCGCTGCCGATTCTCGTCGCGCCTGGTAGGCGGCGCGACGATCGGAGCGACTGGTCTATTTTCTGCGCTGCCGATTCACGTCGCGCCTGGTAGGCGGCGCGACGATCGGAGCGCTTACTCCGTCTCGCCGATGATGTAGCGGGCGATCTCGTCCTCGGGGACGCCCTTCTCGCTCCGCGCCCAGGCCTTCACGGAAACGCCCGCCTGATGCACGGTCTCGGGATCGCCCGAGACGAGCGGGTGCCACCAGGCGAGCCCGCGGCCTTCATGCAGACGGCGGTAGGCGCAGCTTTCAGGAAGCCACTTGAGCTTGCGCACCGCCTTGATGTCGATCGAGAGGCAATCGGGCATGCGCGCGAAGCGGTTCGCGTAGTCCTTGCAGCGGCAGGTGCCGAGATCGAGAAGACTGCAGGCGAGGCGGGTCAGGAAGATCTTGCCGGTGTCCTCCTCCTCGATCTTGTTGAGGCAGCACTGGCCGCAGCCGTCGCAGAGGCTATCCCATTCCTCGGGCGACATATGCTCGAGACGCTTCGTCTCCCAGAACGGTTTCGGCTCGCCCTCAGCCGCCCACACGGCCGCGTCGTCGGCGTGGTCATCGAGGCTCGGTTGCGGCTTCGGTGCACGGCGCGCAGGTGCTGCGGCGCGCTTTGCGATCCTGGTGCTCTCTGTTCGCTTGCTCATGATGCCTTTGCCTCGTGGCGCGAGCGATAGCATACGGCGTCGCCCAAGTCGTGCGCGGCATAGACGCCGCGCGCGGCGGCGCGCGCCACGCAATCGGCGGCGATGGCGCCAATGCGCATCAGGTGCGCGAGGCGGTCGGCCGGGCCTGCCGGCAACGGCAGGGCGCCGGTGGCGAGCACGAACAGCGCATCGCCATCGACGTGCGAGTGGACGGGGCGAATGGCGCGGGCGAGGCCGTCCTGCGCCATGATGGCGATGCGGCGGGCCTCCGCGTTCGAGAGCGCCGCGTTGGTGGCGACGACGCCGATGGTGGTGTTGGTGCGACCACTGACGAGCGGCCTCAGCTCGGCCCGTGTGCCGGCGAGAGGATCTGCGGCGGATACGGCAGGCGCGGCGCTCGGCCATCCCTTGCCGCCGAACTCGCCGTCGAGCTCGTAGGGCGCGGCCCAGAAGTGGCCGGTGCCGGGGACCAGGGCCGAGCCGAAGGCGTTGACGGCAATGAGAGCGCCGATCTCGAGCGCGCCGTCGACGGCGCTCGCGGAGCCGAGGCCGCCCTTGATGTCGCCCGCCATAGCGCCCATGCCAGCGCCGACGTTGCCGAGATCGAAGTCGCGGCTCGCGCCGGCGCAGGCCTCGCGGCCCCAGCCGCCATAGGGCGGCGCCTCGCCCCACTCCATGTCACCGCCGCCTGCGAGGTCGAACAGGATGGCGCCGGGCACGATCGGCGCGACGCGCGGCACACCTGCCATTCTGAAGCCGCGGTCCCGCGCGCCGAGCCAGGCGACGGCGCCCGACATGGCGTCGAGACCATAGACGGAGCCGCCGGAGAGCACGACGGCATCGACGGCATCGACGAGGTTCGCGGGATCGAGGGCGTCGGTCTCGCGCGTGCCGGGCGCGCCGCCGCGCACGTCGCAGGCGGCAATCGCGCGGCTATCGGGACGGACGACGGTGACACCGCTCTGCACGTCGGCCGAGTGCGCGTTGCCGACCGCGATACCGTGCACGTCGGTGATCAGATTGCGAGGCCCCGGGCGGATGGGCATCCGGGCAGATCCTCCTCGGAGCGATGAAGCGCGCCGAAGGTACCATCCGATTCCCTCAATCGCCACCGCTGGCAGCGGCTACGGCCCGGCGCCGCCGCTCCGCAGGGACATGATGTAGGCCGTCACGTTGACGATCTCCTCGCGCGTGAGAGCGATCGCCGGCATCGGAGGGTGCGGAATCACGATGCGGCCGGCGATGGCCTCCATGGACTGGTCCGGCTTGGCGGCGATGGCCGGAAAGCTCGGCACGTCGGCCGCGACAGGAGATTCGGCGCGCGACGACACGATGTGGCACTCCACGCAGACACGCTCGGCCAGTTGCCGCCCCTTCTCCGGATCAGGCCGTGGCGTCATGGCGCCCGCGATCGCCGCCGATGTGCAGGCCATCCAGATGAGCACGGCCGATGAGAAGCGTTGCATCACCAAATGCGCTCCGCCAAGGCTTCCTCGTCGTCGAGGCGGTCGATCTCGGCGCCCTTGAAGTCGGCGCGAGAGACGATGCCCCGGATATGGCCGCGCTCGACCACCGGGAGGTGGCGGAAACCGCCATCGCTCATGGCCCTCAGCGCGTCGATCGCCTTGGCTTCCGGGCCGATGGTCACAGGCTCGCGCGTCATGGCGCGCTCAAGGGAGACCTTGGCCGCATTGCCGCCCTTGGCCAGCACCTTGACGGCATCCCGGCCGGTGAAGATGCCAAGGAGCCGTTCGTGGTCGTCAACCACCAGCTCCGAGCCGACGCGGCGCTCTCGCATGGCTTCGCAGGCGCCCTGCACTGTCTCGCCGCCCTTCAAAAGAAGCGGATTCTGGTCCCGAATGATATAAGCGAGCCTTCGGTTGAGCATGTTTCGCTCCCTGAATTGTTGTTGCTCTCTCGCATCAAGGCCGCATTGCATTCTCCCGGCATTGATCTTGATCAGGGACAACGGGGCAAATTGGAGCTGGTCTTCCGAGGCTCGCGCACCGGAGAGGCTGGCATGCGGACGGCGTTTTGCCTTGTACTGGGAACCCTCATGCTCGGCAGCGAGGGCACCGCCCGGGCTGCCGAGGACGTGGGGCGGACGCTCCTGGAGCAGCGGTGCGCCCGATGTCACGCCATTGCTGCAGATGCCAAGAGCCCGCTCGTCCAGGCACCGAACCTGTGGGACACGCTGCGCTCGCATGAGATTGAAATGCTTGAGGTCGAACTCGCCGAAGGCATCGGCTCACGCCATCTGGCGATGCCACAGATCCAGTTCACCTCCGAGGAGATCGAGGCGGTAAAGGCGTACTTGCAGGTCGAGTGAGGGCGCCACGCGCCCGGACGGTCTCTAGGCTGTGAACTCATTATTGGATGGGCATTGACGCGAGGATTTTCGTGCTGCCGGCAGGAGCCGGACCGCAGCAAACCTCCATGGTTTGCAAGGTCAGGCGACGAACCGGCGGTGCGAAAAGA
>JBFXEP010000427.1:0-3191 GCA_050179995.1 Hyphomicrobium sp. | reverse complement strand
CGCCGGCCGAGCCTTGGCGACGGCGGCTCGACGCTCCCCATGCAGCTCGTGCGCGTGATCTACAACCCGCCGCCTCACAGCGGCGAAGGCGCCATGACCAAGCTCGCGCGCAAGTTCGGCGTATGGTGGCTGGCGCCGGTCGTCTATCACGAGCTGACCCAGGGCGGCGACATGACGCCCCTCCAGCAATGGGCGGCGAACCATCTCTGGCTCGCACAGCGCACCGGCGGCCAGCCCCTGCACGGAATCGAGGTGACGAGCCGCGTCGTATTCGGCAAGGATTCGAGTGAGCTCACCATCGCCGAGCAGTTCGTGATGGCCTCCGCTGTCAACAAGCCGATCATCCTCCTGCCGGGCGATGCGCGCTTGAACGCCGTACGTCTCGACCGCTGGCGCTTCATCGTCGAGGTGCGCGCCCGTCTCTGCGCCGAAGCCCTGATCGCCGACGAGGAGCAGAGGAAGGCCGTGCTCTTCGAGCTCGTCGAGATGGCGAGTGGCCCGCCCGACCCCAAGGTGAAGCCCAAGCTCGAGGCCGCGCTCGAGCGCTACGCGCCGGATTATGCCAAGCGCGCCGAGGCCAACCCCATCCTGCGCGCCAATGTCCTCATGCCGGCCGCCCGTTTCGGCCTTCGCGAGGAGATGAAGGAGATTTACGGCTTCGCCTGGCGCGAGCACGTGCGCGGCGTCACCACGACCTTCGACGCCGCATCGAACCTGGCGTTCCATTCCAAGATCACGGCGGGACTCGCCAAGCTCGACGCCGCCGTGCGCCAGAAGATCGATCCGGCCTACACCCTCGACCCGGCCCGCGCCGGCCCCGATCGCAAGCTGCCCGCCATCACCGTCGTCGCCGCCGACGCATCGGGCGACATCGTACGCTACTACGAGGTGGGCGAGACGGCCCCCTACTTCGGCGCCCACATCGCGCGCGATCCCGCGACCGGCCGTTACGATCCCGGCCGCGATCCGCGCATGATCGCCTCCACCGGCAAGATGATCGCCGCCGTCGCCATCGCCAACAGCGGCCGCGACAGCACCGCGTCGCTCTATCTCGACACCGAGGCCCCCGAGCGCGGCCTCGACACCTGCGCCAAGGGCCACGGACGCTACGGGCGGCGCGCGATCGTGTCGTTCGCCTGCTCGCTCAACACACCGTTGCTCAACCGCACGGCGCGCGCAGGCCAGGCGCGCGTCAAGGCGCTCATCGACGGCTTCGGCTTCACCATGCCGCCGCCCGATGCCTCGGGTCACGGCACGCCGCCGTCCACCGCCGCCGTGCTGGGCCAGATCTCGGGCGCGCCGCGCAAGGTGCATCAGATGTCGGCGGTCGTGCTGGCGGCCATGCTGGGGCGAGGCGCCACGCCCGTCCGCGCACCGACTCTCGTCAAACGCTATGATTACACCGGCATCGAGAGCCTGCTCGCCGGCGAGGCGGACACGCGGTCCCCGATCATCCCCAACCGGCTGATCAAGCGCCGCGCCGTGCCGCTCTTGCGCGCGCTGCTGTCGGCGCCGCTCTGCTACACCGCGCACGGTGCGCCGACCGGCACGCTGAAATCGCTTTCGCACTGGTGTGCGGCGCGGAGACCAGGCCTGCGCCTGCATTTCGCCAAGACCGGAACCCAGGTGACCGAGGACCCCAACGCCACCGTCGACGTGTGGGCGACGGGCGGCCTCCAGTTCGCCAATGGTGCGGCTTATTCGTATGTGGTGCTCGTCGGCACCGGCTCGGGACAGGAGCCCTGGGGAACGAAGATCCATGCCGCCGATGTGGCGGCGCCCCTGCTCGAGATCCTGCTCGAGGACCTCGCCGCCCACGCCCGCGACAACCCCATGCCGCACCTCCTCCCCGCCAAGACCGCCCCGCGTCCCGTCGCCAGCAGCGACTGAGTGGCGCGGGTGAGGGGGCACTACGCTGCGCTAAACCTCAAGTACCACCGCACCGCCGGTGAGGCCGGCGCCGGCAGCGGCGAGCAGCAGCCGCGTGCCGGGCTTGAACGCTTGCCGTTCCGCCGCGAGCGAAAGGGTAAGCGGGATCGTCGCCGCCGAGCTGTTTGCAAACTGCGCGTACGAGGTCAGCGTCTTCTCCTCCGGCACGCCGAGCGCCCGCTGCACGGCGCCGATGATGCGCGCGTTTGCCTGATGCGGCACGAAGGCGTCGATATCCCCGATCCCGAGCCCGGCCCGCGCCAGCGCTGTCCGCGACGCATCCGCCATCATCTTGACGGCGCGCGTGAACACCGCGCGCCCGTCGCGGATATGCATGAGCGTCGCGCCCGCTTCGAGGCCCTCCACGAACGGACGGCGGCTTCCCCCCGCCGGAATCTGAATCAGGTCATAGGCCGACCCGTCCGAGGCAAGCTGCACCCCCCGCACGCCCGCCTCCCGCTCGGACGGCACGAGCAGTGCCGCCCCCGCCGCGTCCCCGAACAGCACCCCGCTGACAGGATCGTCCAGGTTCAGCCGCCGCGACAGGATGTTGGCCGCGATCACGAGCGCCGGCACGCGCTGCTGGCGCACGAACCCGTCCGCGAGCGTCAACGCGTAGAGAAACCCGCCGCAGGCCCCCGCCATGTCGATGGCGCCCGCGCCCTTGAGGCCGAGCCGGTGCGCGACCAGCGGCCCTGTCGGCGGCAGCAGGTGATCCGGCGTCGAGGTCGCGAGCGCGACCAGGCCGACCGATCCGCGGTCGATGCCGCTCTTCGCCAGCGCCATCTCGCCCGCCTTGACCGCGAGGTCGGACAAGGCCTCGTCCGGTGCGGCGAAGCGGCGCTCGGCGATGCCGGTGCGACGCAGCGTCCAGCCCGGCTCCACGCCGAGCCGCGCCTCGATTTCCGCATTTGTCACGCGCCGCTCCGGCGCATAGTGTCCGAGCGCGAGTAGTGCCGATCCCATGCCCCTCCTATAGACGCCGGCCGTGGCCGCACAAGATGCAAATCCGCTCATGACTAAGCCGATCCTGCTCGTGGCCGCCGCGGCGCTGATCGATCGCGACAACCGGGTGCTGATCTCGAAGCGCCCTGCGGGCAAGTCGCTGGCCGGCCTGTGGGAGTTCCCGGGCGGCAAGGTCGATCGCGGCGAGACGCCCGAGCAGGCGCTGCGCCGCGAGCTCAGGGAGGAGCTCGGCATCGAGGTCTGCGAGACCTGCCTCGCGCCCTTCACCTTCGCCAGCCACACCTACGACAACTTCC
>JBFXEP010000426.1:0-3256 GCA_050179995.1 Hyphomicrobium sp. | reverse complement strand
AGATTCGTCGGTGCTACTCACGTCGGATGCGAGGTGCGACCGATTTGCGCGCCGTGCGGGGTCACGTGCGCCCTTTGATCCTGGTCCGTCGCCCGCTCAGTACCGGGCGCGCACCCAGGCGGTGCCGCCGCGCCGGACGAGCACGCGGGCGCGTTCACGCGCGACGACCGGAGGATAGTCGTAGACGATGCGCCGTGCCGGGCGCACGGCCACGGCGCGGTTCTGGAGGGCGAAGACGGGCGGCGTGACGAGCCGCACGCGACGGGGCGGCGCCACCACGACCTCGCGCGGAATGACCTTCACCTCGGCGGCGACCGGCACCTTGCAGCGGCGCTCGCCCCAGGGACCGTAGGTCGACTTCCAGCGATAGCCGCCGCGGCGCACGACCACCTCCTGGAACACGGTACGCGTGACGGGCGGCGTCATCACATGCTCGACACGGCCGGGTTGCACCATCACGCGCTCGGTGCGGACCACGACGACGGGCGGCTTCTCCACCACCTCGCGATAGCCCGGACGCACGATCACGGGTCGATCGACGGCGCTATAGACATCCGGAAAGCGGACCTTGTCGTAGCATTCGCCGTAGCGGCAGGCGGAGGCAGGTGACGCAGCGGAGGCGAGGGAGAGCGCGAGGGCGAAGGCCGCGACGCGAGAGAGGGTCATGGGGCGGAAAGCTCCAAAGGCGGGAAGCGCAAATGTATGCGAAGGCGATCTTCCGTGCGCGCCCGACGGCGGCGGCTGGTTAAGCGGAAATCCTTGAAATGATATGTGTTTTAAGGACTTTCGCACGAAAGTCTCAAGCTCTCGCATGGTGCTGGCAATTTCCTCCGTCACTGCCGTCTGCTACATCGTTCACTCACACGCCCCCCTGACCTACGAGGCTCATGTCATGACCCGCGCCACTCTCCTCCGACTTCCGCGTCCGCTCGCCTTGCTCTTCGTCGCGCTCGCCGCGATGTCGCTCGCCGGCTGCGGCGTCAACAACATCCCGACCTACGAGCAGAGCGCCAAGGCGGCGTGGTCGGAGGTTCTCAACCAGTACAAGCGGCGCGCGGACCTCATTCCCAACCTAGTCGAGAGCGTGAAGGGCTTCGCCGAGCAGGAGCGCAAGGTTCTGACGGACGTCACGGAGGCGCGCGCGAAGGCGGTCAGCGTGCAGGTGCCGGCCGACATCCTCAACAATCCGGACGCCATGAAGCAATTCCAGGAGGCGCAGAACACGCTCGGCGGCGCGCTGCGCCAGCTGCTCGCCGTGGTCGAGCGCTACCCCGACATCAAGTCGGGGCAGAACTTCCTCGCGCTGCAGAGCCAGATCGAGGGCACCGAGAACCGCATCTCGATCGCGCGGCGCGACTACATCGAATCGGTGCGGCGCTACAATACGGAGATCACCACCTTCCCGGGGCGGCTCTGGAAGATGGCGCTCTACCCCTCGGCGCAGGAGATGGCGACGTTCGACATCCCGGCCGAGGACCAGGCCGCACCCAAGGTCGATTTCGGCACGGGCAAGTGAGCATCGTCGCGGAACGGGCTTTCACGTCGCGGATCTTGGCGGCGCTCGCGGCGTTCGCCCTGATCCTGCTTGCGCTCCCGTCCGCGCACGCCGCGCCGACGTTTCCCGCGCTCACGGGGCAGATCGTCGACGATGCACATCTGCTCTCTCCCGAGGATCGCGCGGCGATCCTCGCAGATCTGCAGGCGCTCGAAGGCAAGTCGACGGACCAGCTCGCCGTCGTCACGGTGCCGTCGCTGCAAGGCTACGAGATCGAGGATTACGGCTACCAGCTCGGCCGTCACTGGGGCATCGGGCAAGCGGGCAAGGATAACGGCGTGCTGCTCATCGTGGCGCCGAACGAGCGCAAGGTGAGGATCGAGGTCGGGCGCGGGCTCGAGCCTATCGTCACCGACCTCATGAGCAGGATCATCATCGAGAACGCGATCCTGCCCGAGTTTCGCCGCGGCAATTTCGGCGCCGGCATCCGTGCCGGCGTGCGCGATCTCAAGGACACGCTGCTCGGCGATGCGGAAGCGGTGAAGGAGCGCGCGCGCGGCCTCAGCGAAGGGGACGGCCCGGACTGGATGGGCCTGCTCATGATCGCATTCTGGATCGCGGTCATCGTGTTTATCCTTTACGCGCAATCGCAGCACGCCGCCCAGCAGCAGCAATCCATGGGCGGTGACCAGCGGCGGCGCGCGCGGCGCCGGCGCAACGACGACGCGGGGCCGATCATCTTTCCGGGCGGCGGGTCCGACAGCTGGGGCGGCGGTTGGTCCGGCGGCGGAGGCGGCGGCTGGTCGGGTGGCGGCGGCGGATTCGGCGGCGGTGGCGCGTCGGGAGGCTGGTGAGGAAGAGACGAGCGATGGGATCGATATTCTCGGAAAGCGACGAGCACCGCATCGCGGAGGCGATCTCGCGCGCCGAAAAGGCGACCTCGGGCGAGATCGTCGCGGTGGTGGCGGCGGAAAGCAGCACCTACCTCTACGCGCCGTTCCTGTGGGCCTCGGCGATCGCGCTCTTCGTGCCGTGGCCGCTGATCGTGTGGACGTGGTGGCCGGCGGCGTGGATCTACCTCGCGCAGCTCGCGGTGTTCGCCATCGTGCTCGCGGCGACGCTGCCGCGGCCGATCCGCTATTGGCTGGTGCCGCAGTGGATCAAGCGGGCGCGCGTGCACCGGCGCGCCATGGAGCAGTTCCTGGCGCAGAACCTGCACACGACGCGGGGGCGCACGGGCGTTCTCATGTTCGTCTCGCTCGCGGAGCGGCAGGCGGAGATCGTAGCGGATGCCGGCATCGAGGCGCGCGTGCCCAAGGGGACGTGGCAGGAGATCGTGTCGCGGCTGACGTCTGCGTTCACCGCGGGGCGCCACACGGATGGATTCGTGGCCGCGATCGAGGAGGTGGGCGGGCATCTCGCGACGCATTTCCCGCCCGGCTCGTGTGACGCCAACGAGCTCCCCGATCACCTCATCGTGCTGGATGAGGGTTGAGCTAGAGCGTCAGGACGACTTTGCCGGCGGCTTCGCGGCGATCGAGGATGGCGATGGCGTCGCGGATGTCGGCGAGCGGGAGCGCGGCGTGGATGCGCACGGCGAGCTTGCCGGCTGCGATCCAATCCAACGCGTCTATCATGTTGACGCGGTGGCGTGCGGGATCGCGGCGCACGGCCTCGCCCCAGAACACGCCGATGGCATCGGCGCCCTTCAGCAGGAGCAGATTGAGCGGCAGCTTCGGAATGTCACCCGCCGCGAAGCCG
>JBFXEP010000425.1:0-3261 GCA_050179995.1 Hyphomicrobium sp. | reverse complement strand
GTCCACGGGGCTGTCGCCGCGCACGGTCTTCCAGACGTTCCAGGCCATCAGCAGCGCGCCCACGACGAACAGCGAGCCGCCCGCGGCGCGGATGATGTAGGGCCAGTGCATGGCCTCGACCGTCTCTACGAAGGAGTAGGTGAGGAAGCCCAGGTGATCGTAGGCGCGCCACATCAGGCCCTGCATGATCCCCGACACCCACATCGACGAGATATAGAGAACAATGCCGATTGTCGCGATCCAGAAGTGCCACTCGACGAGGCGCAGCGAATAGAGCCCCTCGCGCTTCCAGAGCCACGGCACCAGGCAGTAGATGGCACCGAACGACACCATGCCGACCCAACCGAGCGCGCCCGAGTGTACGTGCCCGATGGTCCAGTCCGTGTAGTGGCTGAGCGAGTTCACCGCCTTGATGGACATCAGCGGGCCCTCGAAGGTCGACATGCCGTAGAAGGCGACCGACACCACCAGCAGGCGGATGACGGGATCGGTGCGCAGCTTGTCCCACGCGCCGGAAAGCGTCATCAGGCCGTTGATCATGCCGCCCCACGACGGCATCCACAGCATGATCGAGAACGTCATGCCGAGCGTCTGCGCCCAGTCGGGCAGCGCCGTGTAGTGGAGATGGTGCGGCCCGGCCCAGATGTAGAGGAAGATCAGGCTCCAGAAGTGCACGATGGAGAGTCGGTAGGAATAGACCGGCCGCTCCACCCGCTTCGGGATGAAGTAGTACATGATGCCGAGGAAGCCCGCGGTGAGGAAGAAGCCGACCGCGTTGTGGCCGTACCACCACTGCGTCATGGCATCCTGCACGCCGGCAAACAGAGGGTAGCTCTTGGCGCCGAGCAGCGACACCGGAACCGCGAGGTTGTTGACGATGTGCAAGAGCGCGATGGTGACGATGAAGGCGAGGTAGAACCAGTTCGCGACGTAGATGTGCGGTTCCTTGCGCTTCCAGAGCGTGCCGAGGAACACGAGCAGGTACGCGACCCAGACGATGGTGAGCCACAGGTCGACGTACCATTCGGGCTCGGCGTACTCCTTGCCCTGCGTCGAGCCCAGAAGGTACCCGGTGGCAGCGAGGACGATGAACACCTGGTAGCCGAAGACGACGAGCCAGGGCGTCCAGTAGCCGGCGAGGCGCGCGCGGCTCGTGCGCTGCACGACGTAGAGCGAGGTCGCGATCAGCACGTTGCCGCCGAAGGCGAAGATGACCGCGGATGTGTGCAGCGGCCGCAGGCGGCCGAAGTTGGTCCAGGGCAGGTCGAAGTTCAGCACCGGGAAGGCGAGCTGCCAGGCGATGATGTCGCCGACCAGGAAGCCGGCGACGCCCCAGAAGACGGCGGCCAGCGTCGCGAACTTGATGGGGCCGTCGAAATAGGCCGCCTGCTCCGCGGGGCCACCCCCCCGCGGGTTCGATATCACGTAGACGCAAGCGACGACGCTGGCCGCCGCGAAGACGAGCCCGTGAAAGCGGATCACCTCATCGTGCCCCGCGAGCCCGAGCAGCGCGCCGATGGCGACCCCGAGCGTGGCCGCGAGGAGTGCTCCTGCTCCCGAAAGCGCAATGACCTCTTCGCTGGTTGCCTTCATGGACCCCTCATGCCTGCGCAAAAGCTGTTGGGGCGAAACTGCGGGCGCCGGCCGCCCGGAGCCTTGATCGCGATCAACCTGCGACCAAACGGACGATGCTAGCCAACAGGACGCATCACCAAGGGACGCCGGTTCATCTCATGAGACCCCTTGCGCCACGCGCTCTCGCCGAACGACATGCGGCCGCCGTGCCGCGCTACACGAGCTATCCGACAGCACCGCATTTCACGGGCGCGATCGGCCCTCGCCAGGCCGCCGCCTGGATGTCGGCGCTCTCCGACGGCACCGAGATCTCGCTTTACGTCCACATCCCCTTCTGCCGGGCGTTGTGCTGGTATTGCGGATGCACGACCGCCGTCGCCAACGGACGAGGCCCGATCTCGGCGTTCCTCGCCTCCCTCGACAGCGAGATGGGGCATGCCGCCTCGCTGCTGCCGACGTCCTGCCGCGTCTCGCATCTGCATTGGGGCGGCGGGTCGCCCAACATCCTGTCGCCCTCCGAAATCCGCAATCTTGCCGCGCGGACATACGACCTCTTCCGTGTCGCGGACGGCGCCGAGTTCGCGGTCGAGATCGACCCGCGGTTCATGGATGCCGAGCGGGCCAATGCTTTCGCCGACGCCGGCGTCAACCGCGTGTCGCTCGGTGTGCAGGACTTCGATCCCAAGGTGCAGGCGGCCATAAACCGTCATCAGTCCTACGCGCAGACGGCGCACGTGGTGGCGCTCCTCTGCGAGGCCGGCATCCAAGCGCTCAACATCGATCTCGTGTACGGCCTCCCCGGGCAGACCGCGGCAAGCGTCGCCGCCACGGTGGACAAGGTGCTGGCACTCGATCCGGATCGCGTCGCGGTGTTCGGATACGCGCACCTCCCGGACAAGATCCGCCACCAGCGGCTGATCGACAGTGCGATGCTGGCCGGGCCCGGCGACCGGCTCGGGCAAGCCAACCGCATCGCCCGCAAGCTCGTGGCGGCGGGCTATGTGCGCGTGGGTCTCGACCACTTCGCCAAGCCCAACGATCCATTGGCCACTGGAACGGCGCGCCGCAACTTCCAGGGCTACACGACCGATCGCTCCGATACGCTGATCGGATTCGGCGCCTCGGCGATCAGCCGCTTTGCGCAGGGCTACGCGCAGAACGCGGCACACCTCCTCGACTATCAAGCCCGTGTCGAGGCGCATGGGCTTGGCACGGCGCGCGGCGTTGCGATGAGCGACGAAGACCGGCTGCGCGGACACGTCATCGAGCGCCTGATGTGCGACCTAAGCTTTTCGGCATCCGATCTCCGCCGGCGCTTCGGCGCCGCCGCGCTGGCGCTGATCGCCGAAGCCAGCGACATCGTAGAGGCGGATCAAGATGGTCTCGTCGAGCCGACATCCGACGGCTTCCGCATCACCGAGCGCGGTCGCCCCTTCGTGCGCACAATCTGCGCCTGCTTCGATGCCTACCTCGGCGAGGAGACGGCACAGTTTGCCAATGGGGCGTGACCAGCTGATCGTGGTTCCGGGACTGAAACCCGCCGCGCCATGTCCGCCTCCTTGAGATCGAAATCGTGGAAGCCCACGGCCAAGGCGCGGCGTCAAAGACGTCGGAGCCGCGAGCCCGATATCTCAAAAATCATAAAGGAAAGACAATATGTTACGCGAGATGATTGGCGGAGACAAG
>JBFXEP010000424.1:0-3272 GCA_050179995.1 Hyphomicrobium sp. | reverse complement strand
TACGGCCGCCGTGACGGGGGCCGGGGTTTACCTTCTCGACCTCGCGCCCGCTATCGCAAAGACCGCCGCCGTGCTCATCTCGTTCGTCACGCTCTACATCGTGCGCAGCCGCCTCGTGTTCACGCCGATCGCCTAGACCGTGACCCCCCTCCCCTTCCCTCAAACCCACCTGCCCATGACCATCCGCCTCCTCGCAAAAAGCTTCGGATCGCTCGCCGTGCGGCCTCCCCCGGCCGCGCCGGGGCAGCGCATCGGGCTGCTCGGAGGCTCCTTCAATCCGCCGCACCGGGCGCATGTCGCCATCTCGGAGACGGTGATAAAGCGGCTCGGGCTCGACGAGGTGTGGTGGATCGTGACGCCCGGCAACCCGCTCAAGAGCCATGACGGTCTGCCGCCGCTCGCCGAGCGCATGGCGGCCTGCCGGCGCATCGCGGTGAACCCCAGGATCAAGGTCACGGGCTTCGAGGCGGGGCTCGCCAGCTCGGCGACGTTCGTGACGCTCGCCTTCCTCAAGCGCCGCTACCCGGACGTGCACTTCGTCTGGATCATGGGCGGCGACAATCTCGCGGGCTTTCACCGCTGGGCGGAGTGGCGGCGGATCGCGGCCCTCATGCCCTTCGTGGTGGCCGACCGCCCGCAGTGGCGGCTCAGCGCGCTCACGTCGCCGGCGGCGCGGGCGCTCGCCCGGTTTCGCCTCGCCGACGCCGACGCACGGCGGCTTGTTGGCGCAACTCCGCCGGCGTGGAGCTATCTCACCATCCGGCTGTGGGCCGAATCGTCGACGGAGATCCGAGCGCGGAGCAAGGTGGTTCCTTCCACCTCCGGCTCCAACATCCTGTAGGAACACGCGAATTTTATCATCCTCCGGCTCCACGCGGCCGGGGTGCGACACTCCGGGCTTGCCCCTATTGCTGCGATCCTCCGTGGTCGCTATCCTTTGCGGGCCTCGACGCGATGATGCGCGGTGGCGATGGACCGTCGGCCGGCGTGCGGGTGGCCGAGCGTAGCGCTGGTTCATCTGGAGCCGAATGGGCAATAAAGGACCAAGCCTTGTCGGTGCCGGTACGGAAAGGAAATTTCCCAAAAGATGCGAACCGCCATTGAGGGCGCCCGCAAGGGTGTGCCTCCCGCCGAGATCGTGCGCGAGCACGCAGGCTCGGAGCCGCTTCTCAAGGACATCGTGCATTGGCTGGACGAGGCCAAAGCCGAGCAGATCGTCACCATCGATCTCAAAGGGAAGTCGTCGATCGGCGACTTCATGGTCATTGCCACGGGACGCTCCGACCGCCATGTCGGCGCGGTTGCCGAGCAGCTTCGCAAGCATCTCAAGGAGCAGGGTGCGACCAACGTCCGCGTCGAGGGTCTCGAGACCTGCGACTGGGTGCTGATCGACGCCGGCGATATTCTCGTCCACGTGTTCCGTGCCGAGGTTCGGGATTTCTACAATCTCGAGAAGATGTGGTCGGCCTCGCGACCGGGCGAGCAGACGTCGCATTAACTCGACGGTCTCCTGAAGGCGTTTCTCAACGCCGGTCGTGACGGCGCAGGATGCTTGTGCGTCGTCACGGGAAGCGGGCGCTTCGCACATGCGTCTTTCCATCGTTGCCGTCGGGCGCCTCAAGGATGGCCCCGAGCGCGCCCTCTACGACAAATACGCCAAGCGCATCGATGACGCGGGCCGAGCGGTTGCGCTCGGGCCGTCGAGCCTCGTCGAGATCGCCGAAGGACGCCAGGCGAGTGTCGCCCAGCGGCGCACGGACGAGGCGGCGCGCCTCGTCACGGCCTCAGAGGGCGCGGACTTCGTCATTCTGCTCGACGAGGCCGGAAAGGCGCTCGGCAGCGAAGCCTTCGCCAGGCTCCTTGCAACACGGCGCGACGAGGGGCGGCGCGCGACGGCCTTCCTCATCGGCGGGCCGGACGGACACGGAGAGGCCGCCCGCCGCAAGGCCGGGCTGGTGCTCTCGCTCGGCCCCATGACGCTGCCGCACGGGCTTGCCCGTATTGTGCTCGCCGAGCAGCTTTACCGGGCGGCGACGATCCTCTCCGGCCACCCCTACCACCGGGCTTAGGGCACACCTGATCCCAACAAAATCGCGCGTGCTGTCAAATTGCTGATCTACGTTCCGTCTAGTGTGCCGCGCAATTTCCGGCTGGTGCGTGGCGCCATGCATGCGCGCTGGACCGTCGGCTGACGAGATCGTATCAATTTGGGCGTGTGATCGGGGAGGAGTGGAATGGCGGCTCAGGACGTTGCGATGCCTGCGACGGGCCCAGCCGCAGCGCGTTCGTCAGACCCCGGTATTCTCGCCATGCCGACCAACTATGTCGTTGGTCCGGACAGCGGCCGCCCCCGCGAGCGGTTCATACCGGTCACGACGTACGCCCTCATCGACCGTCTGACGGTGCCGCAGACCTGGCCGCGCGGGCAGGCGCGGGCGGCGCGGCGCTTCTTCCGCTATCTCGACTACTGGCGGCGCCAGCAGCACAGCGTCGGGCTCGCCAACCTGCTGCAGGCCTACGAGGGCTTCAGTCCGGACAGCGACCTTCTCGTCACGCGCACCTTCACGCCGGGGGAGCGCGCGACGCTGCAGAAGCGCGTCGTGAGCGAGATCGAGAGTATTCTCGCGCAGGCCAACTACGTGCGCATCGACCCCAACGATGTCACCATGATCCTGACCAAGGAATCGCACTACGGTCTCGACCTGCAGGTCGACTTCACGGCCTTCGAGGAAGTGCTGATCTACTACCGCGGCGCCACGAACCGGCGCGACGAACGACGCCGCTGGCAGAAGTTCATGCGCAAGGAAGAGTTCGACGTTCCGATCTTCCAGCGCCTGTTCCTGCTCTTCAAGCTGAAGCCGTTCGAGACGCGCGTGCTCGAGGTGATGAAGGAGCAGCGCATTTCGCGGCGGGAGGCGGAAAGGATCGTGCGCAATGTGCGCGCCATGATCCCGACCGGCGTCAACGACAGCAACATCTACCTCAAGCTGTTCAAGAACATCCCGCGCAGCGACGTCGAGATGGTTTTCCCAAACACGCAGGTGAAGTTCCGCCTGCTCGACAAGCTCAGGCTCTGGGTGACGGGCGGTGCCGGCCTCGGCGTGGGTGCCTTCGGGGCCGCCGGCAAGATCGCGTTCGCCGCGACCAACCCCATCGCGGCCGCGGGCGCCGCGCTCGGGCTTGGCGGCATCGCCTTCCGCCAGGCCGTCAACTTCCTCAACCAGCGGCAGCGCTACATGGTGGTGATGGCGCAGAACCTCTACTTCCACTCC
>JBFXEP010000423.1:0-3274 GCA_050179995.1 Hyphomicrobium sp. | reverse complement strand
GCCTGGGCTTCGCGACCATCTTCACGCTGTTCCTGACCCCGGTCGCCTTTCGCATCCTGGCGCCGCTCTCGAAACCGCGCGTGGACGAAACCCGCCTGCTCATCGAGGAGCTCGAGGTCGCGCGGTCAAAGAGCTGACGTTGTCAGGCAGCGGGCCGGAAGCTCTTCAGCGACAGCCACCCGAGGATGAGGAACAGCACCAGCGCCGCGCCCTGCGTCGCCTGGAATGGCGGGTCCGCCGGCGTGGGCCCAAGGGCCACGAGCGCCGGGTTCTTGACGAAGGTCTGCGCGATGAGCACGAACACATTGAGGTAGAGCGCCGTCGTTGCCGTGATCACATAGATGGGCCGCCAGATGCCGGCGAGCTTGCCGCCGTAGCGTGCGTAGATTGCTACCGCCAGCACCACGAGCGAGATGATCGCCACGATATGCGACGGCAGCAGCTCCGTGAACGGGAACCCGAAGCCCGTGGCATTCGTCGCCACCGTCATGACGAGAAACAGGAGCGTCGCCCCGTCGAGCCGCGCGTTCGACAGAAACCCTCCGACGACGACAAATCCCGCCGCCAGCGCGACCAGGCTGATGAGGATGTGGAAGAGCGTGAAACCGTCCAGGCCGAAGATCATGGCGTCCCCCCGATAGGAAAGCTTACAGACGATCATCGATCTGATCGCCAGTCATGACAGCAAGGTCATGACAACATCATGTGAAGCTAGCTCTCAAGCAAGACTTTGCGTGCGGCGGCCAGAAACTCGTTCGAGATCGGCTCTCCCTCGGTCGCCCGCGACAGGACGAGCGCGCCGACCAGCATGCTGACGGTGGCCAGCACCTCCTCGCGCGGCACCTTCTTTCGTTTGCCTGCGATCACCCCGCCCAGGCGCTCGAGCAGCGCGGAGAGCCCGCGCGCGAAGGCGCTTCGGATAGGCCCCGCGCGCTCCGGCCGCGCGACCTCGCCGCAAAGTGACGCCATCGGGCATCCCTCCGCCCACGCATCGCGGTGCGCCGGACGCGTGTAGCGCTTGATGAAGACAGCGCGTCCCGCCTCCCGGTCGTCGGCATAGCGGGCGGCGAACGCGTCATAGAGACGGCATCGGTCCGCGAACACCGCCTCGCACGCCGCCACGACCAGCGCCTCCTTGGAGGCGAATTGCCCGTAGAAGGCGCCGTGCGTCAGGCCTGCCTCAGCCATCAATTGCGGCACGCTCACGCCGTCGATGCCGCGCTCCGGAATGAGGCGCGAGGCAGCCTGGATGACCTCCTTGCGGTTCTGCTCCGCTTCCTTGCGCGAGACGCGCGACATGGCCGCTCCTCCTCGATTGTGTCCCTCTACGCCGGCGCGCCCGCGACGAGCTGAGGCTGCCGCGGTCCCTCGATCGTGCGCATGAGCGCGAACGCGATCGCCGCCAGCACGCAGAACCCGCCCGCCACGATGAGCGCCGGCATGTAGGTAAGATAGACCATGCGCGTGAGCCCCGCACCATAGGCCGAGGCCGCTGCGCCGAGCTGGTGGCCCGCAAAAATCCAGCCGAACACCACGTTGGCCCGCGCGTCGCCGAAGCGCTCGGCCGTGAGCTTCACTGTCGGCGGCACGGTCGCAATCCAGTCGAGGCCATAGAACATGCAGAACAGGGTGAGGCTCAGGAGCGAGAAATCGCTGAACGGCAGGTAGATGAGCGAGAGCCCGCGCAGCCCGTAATACCAGAAGAGAAGCCACCGGTTGTCGTAGCGGTCCGACAGCCAGCCCGACGCCAGCGTGCCGAAGAAGTCGAACACGCCCATCATGGCCAGGATGCCGGCCGCGCTCACCGCCGCCACGCCGTAGTCGCTGCAGAGCGGGATGAAATGCGTCTGTAGAAGCCCGCTCGTGCTGACTCCGCAGATGAAGAAGGTCCCGAACAGGAGCCAGAACACGCCCGACCGCGCCGCATCCTTGAGGATGAGCAGCGGCGCCAGGAGCGCGGCGCCAAGACTGCCCGACGCTGGCGCGGGCGGCGCAACAGCGGCTTCGTGCGCGCCATAGGGGAGAAGCCCCACGTCCGACGGCCGGTCGCGCATGAACGCGAGCACCACCGCGGCCGTTGCCAGGATCGCGCCCACGACAAGGCCCAGCGCCGGACGCCACCCCCACGTCTCGGTGAGCTTCGCGAGCAGCGGCAGGAACACGAGCTGCCCCGACGCCGAGCTCGCGGTCAGGAGCCCGAGCACGAGTCCGCGCCGCTCGGCGAACCAGCGCATGGCGACCGTCGCCCCGAGCACAATGGCCATGAGCCCGGTGCCGACGCCGACCACCACGCCCCACAGCAGGATGAGCTGCCACACCTCGCCCATGAACAGAGACGTCCCGAGGCCGAACAGGATGATGCCGAGCGCGAAGAGCACCACACGCCGCACGCCGAGCCAATTCATGAAGGCCGCCGCGAACGGCCCCATCAGGCCGAACAGCGCAAAGCGGATCGCGATCGCCGACGAGATCTCGTCCGTGCGCCAGCCGAACTCGCGTTCGAGTGGCTCGATGAACACGCCCGGCGCACCCACCGCACCCGCCGTCACCAGCATGACGAGGAAGGTGACGGCGACCACCGCCCATCCATAGTGCACGCCGCGTGCGTGTAGAGCAGCTTCCGCTCTCGTCCCGATTACGCGTCCTCCTTCGCCTCAGAGCCGAGCGCAGACCGGCCTCGCGCCGCCGCGACACTGCATCACCATGACATGGCGTGAATTAAATTATAGTCATAATATATATCAGAATGCCGGTCATGGCCAGCGGCCATCCCTGACGTTGCCAGCCGGCCATTCCCCGCCAAGGAGGAGCATTTCCACCATGTCTGAAGCCCCCACCGCATCGGATCCCATCGTCATCGCCTCCGCCGTCCGCACGCCGCTCGGCCGCTTCCAGGGCGGCCTCGCGTCCCTCACGGCGTCCGCGCTCGGCGCCCGCGCCGTCGGCGCCGCCCTCGAGAGCGCCGGCCTCGCACCCGACAAGGTCGACGAGGTGCTGCTCGGAAACGTGCTGCAGGCGGGCCAGGGCCAGAACCCGGCACGCCAGGCCGCACGCGCCGCCGGACTTCCCGACTCCGTGCCGGCCGCCACCATCAACAAGGTCTGCGGCTCGGGCATGAAAGCCACCATGCTCGCCCACGATCTCCTGGCCGCAGGCTCGGCCGACATCATCGTCGCCGGCGGCATGGAATCGATGTCGAACGCGCCGTATCTCCTCGCCAAGGCGCGCGCCGGCTATCGCGTCGGCCACGACCGCATCCTCGACCACATGCTGC
>JBFXEP010000422.1:0-3290 GCA_050179995.1 Hyphomicrobium sp. | reverse complement strand
GTGCTGACATTGGCGCCGGCCGTTTCCCTCGTCGTTTCGCCCTATCCGGTTTTTTCCATCTGGCGCGCAAACGCGTCCGAGACGGCGCCGGCAGGCATGCAAAGTTTCTCCGGGTCCGAGGCTGTGCTCGTCACGCGTCCGGGACTGATCGCTGAGGCCGTGCGCATCCCGCAAAGCTCCGCGAGCTTCATAGCGGCGCTGCTTGATGGGGAGCCGCTTGGCGCCGCGACGGTCGCTGCGACCGCGCATGCCCCCGATTTTCCGCTGCAGCGGACCATCGCCTTGCTCGTCGCGCAAAAGGCGATCGCGTCCGCGCACCGCATCGTTCGCCTTTCACAGGAGAGCCACCCATGATCCCTTGGATGTCACGCTTCAATGCCGCGCTGGCGCAGATCCCCCACGATCTCATCGCGGTCGTCGGCCGCATCGCCATCGGCACCGTGTTCTGGCGCTCGGCCATGACCAAGATCGACGGCCTCGCGCTCAAGCCCTCGACTTTCTACCTCTTCGAGAACGACTATCGCCTTCCCCTCATCCCGCCGGAGGCGGCAGCCTATCTCGCGACCGCGACCGAGCTTACGATGCCGCTTCTCATCTGGTCCGGCCTGCTCACGCGCGTCGCCGCTTCCGTGCTGCTCGCCATGACGCTGGTCATCGAGATCTTCGTCTATCCCAATGCCTTCGACACGCACGGGGTTTGGGCGGTGACCTTGCTTTATCTCATGAAGTTCGGGCCAGGACGCTATTCACTCGACCATCTCCTCGGCGAAACGCTGTACGGCTCGCGACTTCCGCTCGGGCGTTGACCTCGACGTCACCGCGAAAGAGGTGCATCAGGCAGGCATCGGGAGCGCATCCGCGACCCCCGGAGGGTCGATACGCCGAACACTAGGAAGAACACTTTGAAGCAACCAAGCACCCTGGCCGAAGCCTTCGAGGAAATCTGCGTTTCCGAGGCCCCGCTCAACGAAAGGTTGGCCGCATATGCCACGAAGTTGCGCGAGCTCAACTTTCCGTTCGCGGAAGCCTACGACACTCTCGTCGCCCGCGTGCTCGCGGGGGAGGTGGGCGAAGGGGCCCCTCTGGTCGGTGAGCCGATGCCGGATTTCATACTGCCCGGCAAGGATGGGCGATTGGTGAGCCTGGGTGAGGTCATCGCACACGGACCTGCGGTGATCAGCTTCAACCGCGGTCACTGGTGTTCGTTCTGCAAGATCGAGCTGCGCACCATCGCCCAGCACCACGCTGAGATCAGGGACGCGGGTGCCGTGCTGGTATCGATCATACCTGACCGTCAGCAGTTCACCGCACCGCTGAGGACCCTGACCCTGGACAGGTTCGAGATCCTGACCGACCTCGACAACGGCTATGCCCTCTCGCTGGGGCTCGCGATATGGCTCGGAGACCGGCTTAAGCGCCTGATGACGGGCCGCGGCTACCATCTCGAGACCTATCAGGGCGGCGAGGGCTGGTTCGTGCCGTTGCCCGCGACATTCGTCGTCGGGCCGGACAAGACAGTCCTGGCCCGCCACGTCGACCCCGATTTTCGCCGGCGCATGGAGATCGAGGAGATTCTTGCGGCCCTCGCGGCCTTTTCGTCTGCGCGTGCGGACGAGCTTAACGAGCGGCCCGACGATTGTTAGACTACTTCCTCGCATGTGCGGGGCGGATAGGGACATGACCGAGAGAGCACTCGCAGACCAGCTTGCCGCGTGTACCGAGCGCTGCCGCGCCATGGATGCGCCGCTGTCCGACCGCTTGTCGGCATTCGCCCACGATGTCCGCCGGCTCGATCCGGATTTTGCCGACGTGGTCGAGCGCATGGTCGCGCGCCTCAGGGCGGCAGGCGCCGGGTCGGAAGCGCCGCGGCCCGGCGAGCCGATGCCCGAGTTCCTTCTGCCGGACGAGCGCGGCCGTCTCCATTCGCTCGAGGGGTTCACTGCGCGCGGCCCCGTGGTCATTGCCTTTCATCGCGGACACTGGTGCCCCTACTGCCGCATCAGTGCCGGCGCGCTGGCGGAGGCTTATCCAAGCGTGCGCCGGCTCGGCGCGGAGCTGGTCGCTATCACGCCGGAGGTCTCGAAATTCAATGCCGAGTTGAAGCACGCCGCCGGCGCGCCGTTTCCCGTGCTCTCCGACATGGACAACAGCTACGCGATGATGCTCAACTTGGCGTTCTATGTCGGGGACGAGAAGAAGCGTGAGATGTCGACCGCCGGGTGGGACATTACGCCCTTTAACGACAGCGACGCGTGGACGCTACCCATCCCGGCGACGTTCGTGGTCGGGCGCGATGGGCTCGTCAAGGCGCGCTTCATCGATCCGGACTACCGCACGCGCATGAACATCGAGGACATCCTGGCAGCACTCGGAGGCGAGCGAGCCGGCTAGGCCACCTGCGGGATGCCGTCCGGTTGTGGCAGCTCGAACTTCGACCAATCCGCAGCGCGCGACATCTTGATGAAGGTGGTGGCGGCCATGGAGCGCTGACGTCCGGCCACGGCATGGACGGAAACCGTGCGGCTTACCGAAAAACCATCCACGTCGAGGATCTTGAGCCCGAGCGCGCGCGCGGAGCTGAGCGGCATGACGCCGACGCCGATATTGGGCCTTAGGAGGGCCCCGGCGTCGGCTTCCGAGCAAACCTTGTGCGAGTCCGTGCGTAGCCCGTTGTCGACGAGAAACGCGGTGATCTCCGCGAGATGCTCGCAGTGCGATCGGCTGACGATACGTTCCTTGGCGAGGTCGGCGAAAGTGAGCGCCGGCTTCGCAGCAAGGGAATGCTCGGAGCCCGCAACGAACCGATAAGGCTCCGTAAAGAGCTGCCAGGCCTCGAGCCGGTCCCAGCTTTCGCCGAGCGACCCAGCGAGTGCAACCTCCACCTCGCCCTTCTTCAGCAGCTCCGCGATCTCGGCGCCGGTGCCGCGCGCAAAGCGCAGCTCAAGCCCCGGCAGCGAGCGCACCAGTTCAGTCACGAGTGCGATGATAAGCGTGATGTCGACTGCGAGTGAGAGGCCGATGGCGAGGGGTGCAACCTCGCCGCTCTTGATGGATTGCGCGAGCGATTTGGCGGACATCGCACTATCATAGCACTGCTGCAGCATCGGCTGCATGCGCTGTCCGAGATCGGTGAGGTGGGTGAGATTGCGCTCGCGGCGAAACAGGTCCCCGCCGAGCTCGGCCTCGAGTTGCTTGATGGCGCGCGTCAGCGACGGTTGAGCGACATGGCACTCCTCGGCGGCGCGCGTGTAATTCAGCACTCTGGCAACGGCGAGAAAATATCTCACCTG
>JBFXEP010000421.1:0-3293 GCA_050179995.1 Hyphomicrobium sp. | reverse complement strand
GGCCGTCATCGACGGCTATCGGGTGTCGAACCTGGTCACCATCGTCGCACGTGATCTCAGGAGCCTCGGCGCGCTGCTCGACAAGCTGGTGTCGCTCGGCGTCAACCAGGTGCACGGCCTCACCTTCGAGGTGAGCAAGGCCGAGACCCTGAAGGACGAGGCGCGCAAGGAGGCGGTCGCCAACGCACGCCGCCGCGCCGAGCTTCTCGCCGCCGCGGCCGGCGCCGAGGTGGGCGAGGTGGTGCAGATCGCCGAGGACGTCGGCTTTGCCGGCGGCCCGCGCCCCATGGCGATGCGCGCCGCGAAGGCCGAGAGCGTGCCGATCGAAGCCGGCACCGAGACGCTCGAGGCCCGCGTCACCGTCACCTGGAAGCTGAAGTAGGGGCACGGATGCGAGCCCAGGACGGGCCGGTGCCTACAATCCGTTGATGGAGATCAATCCGCCGTATACGAGCCCGGGCTAGCCTGGAAGGATAAGCAACCCCTGGTGCACCATGCCCGTACTCTCCTGGCTCCTTCGCCCCATCCTGTTCCTGGCCGCCATCATCGCCGGCTGGTTCGTCGCCGAGGACGCGGCCAACTTCAGTGTCGTGCAGATGGTGATCGCAGTGTTTCTGATCACCGCCGCGGTGGTCGTGGCCGCGTTCTGGGAAGCCCTTGCCGAGAAACTGAGGGAGCGCGGCACCGAGTAGGGGCAAGCCCTAGCCGAGCTTCACCGTCGCGACCGTGTGCTTTAGCGGCTCGGCGCCGGGCTGCGCCGGCCAGTCGCCGAAGTTGCGCATCTCCCCGCTCGTCCTGAGACGCCGCAGCGCCGCGAGATCCACTCTCGCGTACACCCACTGCGCCGCGTTGAGCGTGCCTTCCGCCACGACGCCCGTGTCGCTGACGCCATGCTCGGGCGGAACGTAGATGCCGGCCGCGCCGACGTTGAAATCCACTGCCGGCGACCACGGCGCATCGCCGACCGTTGGGCTCTGCACGGTTGCGATGGTGTTCTCGAGCGCGCGCGCTTTAGCGCCCGTCCGCACCCGATGATAGCCCGAGACGCGTTCCGTGCACGACGGCACCAGGATGGCATCGGCTCCGGCCTCGACCGCCGCGCGTGCCAGCAGCGGAAACTCGCTGTCGTAGCAGATGAGCACGGCAAGCTTGCCGAGCGCCGTCTCGAACACGTTGAGCGGCGAGCCGGCGGTCACGCCCCACGAATGCTCGAACGGCGTCATGATGAGCTTCTCCTGCACGCCGACCGCGCCATCCGGCGTCACGAGCTGCGCCGCGTTGACGAAGCGCCCGTCCGCCATCTCTGCGGGGCCGGACCCGACCAGGATGTGCACGCCATGCTTTCTAGCGAGCGCGGCATGGAAGGCGACGCGCTCGTCCGTCAGCGCCGCGACGCGCTCGAGCGTCGTCGTGAGATCGCCATAGACCTTGGGACCCAGTGCCGCGGCCTGCTCTATGGCGCCATACTCGGGAAACACCAGAAGCTCCGCGCCCGTCGCCGCGCCTTCCTCGACCCAGGATGCGATTTTCGCCTCCCAGGCGGCGAGCGTTTCGGGCTGCCCGATCGGGTACTGCGCGGCGGCGACGTTGAGATGCGCGGGAGCGGTCATCAGAGCGCTTTCATCCAGAATTGCATCGTATGCGTCGTCTCGTCCGCCTGGTCGATGTCCTTCCAGTCGTAGGTCGCGGTGAGACCAGGCACCGGCGCATAGCCGCGCTTCCCCCAGAAGCGGTCAAGTGGGATGTAGTCGGCGGGCTTCAAGGGGTGGTCGTCAGGCCGCACGACGCGGCAGAACGTCGAATGCGTGAAGCCGCCGAGCGTGTGCGCCTGCCCCTCCCTGAGCTCGAAGAACTGGTGCCCGAGCCCGTGCCCGCGATGCGATTTGAGGAGCACGCTCTCGCCGCAATAGAAGATCTTCGAGAGATCGTAGCCGGCCTTGCGGAACGGCTCGCCGAACTCGTCCGCATGCTCGATCATGGGCGCGCCGGTGGACGCCCCCACCGCGAGATCGCCGTCGCGCGCGATGACGCACACCGCGCCCTTCGCCTTGGCGAACTTGGCGAGATACTGCTCCTCGTACGCGAGCGAGCCGTCGTAGAGGTAGGGCCAGTCGCGGAACACGGCGATGCGAAGTCGCGCCAGATCCGGCAGCACCGCCTTGATGTCCTCGCCCGTGAGCGCCTGAACCGAGATGCTCATTGTCGCTCCTTCACTGCCGCCACGACCACAACACCTCTTAGCCCCGAAGGGGCCGGGAGCAAGGCGACCCGGCACGAGTGCCGCCCCCGCGTCTTGGCGAAGCCAAGCTCCGCTTGGACGAGCGCCGGATCGCCGAAGGCGATCCGAACAGCGCCCGGGAGCGCATCAAGCCACCTGCGCGATCCAGTCGGTGAGATTGTAGTAGGTGGTGACGCGCGAGATCTTGCCGTCGCGGATGGCGAAGAAGGTGCCGGCCGGCAGCACGTAGGTCTGCCCCTTGGCCGGCGGCAGCTCGCTGTCCGTGTTGAGATAGGTGCCGTTGACGTTGAACTCGGCCGCCGCCCGCGTGCCGTCCTTCGACACCAGCACGACGATCTCCGTCAGGATCTCCTTGTAGTGATGCGTCATGCGCGCATTGAAGGCGCGGAACTTGTCGCGGCCGACGCGCCGCTCGCCCTGGTTGACGTCGTGGATCACGTCGTCCGTGAGGTGCGCGAGCATGCCGTCGCTGTCGCCGGCATTGAAGGCATCGTAGTAGCTGCGGATCAGCTTGGCGGTCTCGACGCGTCTCGCGCTTTCGGCTTCGCTCATGAGGAGGCTCCCTTGGTTTTGATTTGGAGGCCTCCTTAGCAGGTTGGTGCCCGCTTCTCAAAGGGGCGCGCGGGTCCGGGCGCACGCGACAAAGCGCGGCGCCCGGCGGCTCAGGGCGCGGCCGCCGGGCGAGAGCGTTAACGGCGCTTGGCGGCCTTGCGCGCCGGCGCCTTCTTGACCACGCGCTTCACGGCCTTCTTGGCGAGGGCCTTCTTCGCAGCGGGCTTCTTGGCCGCGGCCGCCTTGCCCGGCTTCTTGCGCACGCCCTTGAACGGCTTCGCGTCGGCTTTGACGTCCAGGAACTTGCCGCTCTTGTCGTCGCGCTTCGTCCAGGTGCCCGTCAGCTTGTTCGTGATCTGAGAGCGCTTTCTCACAGCGCCGACGCGGCGATCGTCGCCGGCCTCCTTGTTTTTAGCCACGCTGTACTCCTCTTGATGGCCGCATTGACAGCGGCGCAAGCACGAGATCGCGCCGGCGCCGTCGTCTAACTAACATTCAATGT
>JBFXEP010000420.1:0-3294 GCA_050179995.1 Hyphomicrobium sp. | reverse complement strand
AGGTTGGTCCCGAGCATCACGTCAAAGGAAAGGCTGCGCAGCTTCTCGGCGATGTCGGCCGCATCGTTCTGCGGGTTGGTGAGCTCCGACACCTGCTGATAGGTCGAGTTGCCGATCACGAGCGCAAGCCTGCGCGCCGCGGCCTCGGCCGGATCGGCGACCGCGAGAGCCGGCAGCAGCGCCAGCGACAGAAGGGAAATCCAGAGGGTGCTTGCACGCATCGGCGTGTCCTCCACAAGAAGCCCCAGAAAAGAACGTTAAGGACCCTGATCGCTGACCGGCCGCCTCGCCGACGCGGTCTTGTCCGTCAGATTGACGATCTGCACGCGGCGGTTGACGCTCGCGTAGGGAGCGGCCTTGTCCTTGAGCTGCTCGGCGCCGTAGCCGACCACGGTGACCGTGCCCTCGTCGATGCCGAACTTGGCATGCAGATACTCACGCACCGCCTGCGCGCGCCGCTCCGAGAGGCCCCGGTTGAAGTCCGCGCCGCCCTTGGCGTCCGTGTGCCCGGCCACCATGATCGACGAGCCCTTGAGCGAGTCGTCCTGCAGCGCCGCGCCGAGCGCGTCGAGCGAGGCCCTGGACCGGCTCGAGATCTGGGCTGACCCGAAGTCGAAATAGATGACGAAGTCGAGAGACGGCTTGTCGCTCGCCGCCTCCGCGAGCTGCTGGCGCTCGGGGTCGGACAGGCCGCCGCTCTGCGCCTTGGATTTCAGATCCTCGATGGTCTTGGCCCGCTCGATCTCGGCCGGTGTCGGCTTGACCGACAGACCGCGCGTCTTGCGCGGCTTCAGCGCTTCGATGATCTCCTGCACCGACGGGGCATCGTCCGCGAATGCGGGCCCGAGCGCGGCCGTCGAGAGGGTGAACGCCAAGGCGGCGATCACCCCGCTGGAAAAAGCTTTGGACCGAAAAGAGAGCAACACCATCGGAACCTCCAAATGCGGTCCGCAGTATATCCTAAAGGACGCATGCTGACCAGCAACGCACGCCATGAAACCGCGGATTTCGCCGCGTGTGCGGACCCATCCTGGTCCATGTTTAATCCATTGACACCACGCGAGCTTGCAAGCGTCTGTTCCGAGCGGGACAAGCGCGCCAAACCACACCGCTCAAAAAGGAAAGCGGCAGGCATGAGATCATGCCTGCCGCTTCGTTAACCAACCGTCCGGCTGCCCCTTACTGGAGCTTCACCGAAACCCCGAGCCGCCCGCCGAACGTGTTCTCGTCCTCCGAGAACTCCGTGTAGCCGGCTGCGCCGTAGGTCAGGATGCCCTTCACGTAGTCGAAGCCGAGCTCGACCTTGCCGAAATCGTTCGCCTGCTCGAAGGACGCGATGAAGTCGCCCTTGACCTCGATCTCCTCGTCGAAGACGTTCTTGTAGGAGGCGAGGAAGTAGGGCCGCATCACGCCGCCGCCGTCGATCTCCACGATCGTGAACAGCGTGCCCGTGATCGACGCGTTCCAGGCTTCCGACACACCCTTGATCGTTCCAAGGCCATTGGCGACCTCGAAGCGGTTCGTATCGACGTCGTAGTGTCCGAGACCGACACGCGTGTCGAACCTCCAGCCGTTCCCGGGCCAGTCGAACGTGTAGCCCATCACGCTGTTCGAGAAGTAGCCGGACACGTCATAGGAATAGTTGCCGCCGCCCGCGGTCGCCGTGCTCGCGTCCGCGTCACCCGTGACGCCGATGAGCAGCGACATGCTGTAGAACGACCCCTTGCTCCACAGGTAGCTGCCGCCGTAGATGATGGAATCGATGTCCGTCTTGAAGCCGGCCGTGTCCGCGTCCTGGCTCAGGCGATCGTAGCCGACGAGAGCGTTGACGCGCACCTTGCCGCCGAAATACGTGCCGGGCAGGTCATAGCTCACGTTGCCGAACACGGACCCCTCGTCCGTGTCGAACCCGTCGGTGCGCAGCCCCGTGTTCTTGTCGATGAGGCCATCGTGACGCGAATGGCGCAGCCGCCCGGTCGGGGTGGCAAACCCCGCGATCCCGGCGCCGACGTTCAACTGCTGCTGCGTGAAAGCCTCGCCGAGTGCCGACAGGTTCGCCCCCGTCGCCGTGAGGGCATTGGCCGACTCTCCGCATTCGGAATAGTCCGCGAACAGGCTGCCGCCGGATTCGAAGTAGCAGTGGGTCTGAGCCTGTGCCGCCCCCGGCGCCATCGTGGCCGTCGCCGCCGCTGCCAAAAGCGCTGCAATAGTCCTAAAGAAACTTGCGTGCCGCATAATCCCCATCCCCACATTGAGGCGATCGATCAGCCGTACGCAAACCGTTGGCGACCTGCCTACCCGCGATCCCCCTGATTCGGATAGGCGCTTAGTCACTAAACGCGCATTAGTGCTCACTTTCGCGGCGGCTGTGGCGCACCCGCAACCCACACGACACGGACGAGCAAGGATGAGCGCCAGGAGCCCAGCGGCCGTATTCGGCATATTCGGGCCACCCCCCTCCAGGCGAATGGCGCCACGGAGGGTGGGGTGAAACGGAGCCCCTGACGCGCGCCGAATGTAAGCCCTCGGCGCCAAGTTCGAAATGCCTCGAAATGCACTTGCGCAAGTCCGGCCGCGCGCGAGAATCACGCTAGCTTGCGCAACCAACGCCAACGCGCCCGTCCGCCCGATCACCGGACGCGGCCTAGGATGCATGCATGCCGCCATCCGCCTTGCGGAAGTCCCGGGAGCTTCTGCCGCTCGCCCCCGCGCCGAGCCTCGCCGAGGCGCAGCACGTGCTCGAGGAGGTGTTCGGCTACGCGCGCTTCCGCCCGCACCAGGCGGAGATCATCGAGACCATGATTACGGGCGGCGATGTCTTGGCCTTGATGCCGACCGGCGGGGGCAAGTCGCTCTGCTACCAGATCCCGGCCCTCGTGCGCCGCGGCACGGGCCTCGTCGTCTCGCCCTTGATCGCCCTCATGCAGGATCAGGTCGACGCCTTGAAGGAGGCAGGCGTCCGCGCCGCCTTCCTGAACTCGTCCCAGGACCGGAGCCAGCAGGACGCCATCGAGCGCGCGCTCGCCGCCGGCGACCTCGACCTTCTCTATGTGGCGCCCGAGCGCCTCGTGCAGGAGCGCACGCTGCGCCTCCTCGAGCGCGCCGAGATCGCCCTCTTCGCCATCGACGAGGCGCACTGCGTCTCGCAATGGGGCCACGACTTCCGTCCCGAGTACCGCCAGCTCAAGGTGCTTGCCGAGCGCTTCCCGAAAATCCCGCGCATCGCGCTGACCGCCACCGCCGACGCACGCACCCGCGAGGAGATCGCGACCGAGCTCTGCCTCGGGAACGCGC
>JBFXEP010000419.1:0-3296 GCA_050179995.1 Hyphomicrobium sp. | reverse complement strand
TTCACGTTCCTCTCCCGGGACGGGAGAGGATGCCCGCAGGGCAGGAGAGGGACTTGCCCGCCCGCAACCTAGGCTTTGACGAGGCGGATGTGACCCGCTTCGGCGTTGTCCCGCGCTGCCTATGCACGCCGCGTCTGGTAGGCGGCGCGGCGATCGGAGCGGCGAGGGTCCGAAGCGATCGTGGTCTGGCGCACGGCTCGCCTGTTTTTTTATCGCAGATCCACGCAGCCGCCCTGGCAGCCGGGCCGGCGATCCACGCGCTCTTGCGCGTCCAGCGCCGCGCTCATGCTCTCCACCGAGTCCCGGCTGGCGGCCCGTGGTGCAGGCAGACGGCAGACGAACTCGTCGTCGTGAACAAACATGGCGCGGCACCCCTTGCCATCCAGGCAATCGTGCACGGCCGCAACACAGCCGGCCTGTGTCGCGGCGATGGCGGCCGCCAAAACAAATCTCCGCATGGGCTTCCCCGCTCCCAGTCGCGACGAATGCTGGGCGCCGATTCGGCCAGTTTGGAGAATGCTTTCGACTTATCCAGCGCGGAATGAGGCCGCTCTGCCGCAGTCGACGCACCGCACGCGGGGGACTATTGTCGCGGCCCGCGAACTCGACGCCGGCAAGCACGTTCATCCCACATGCAAGACGCTCCCTCCGATCCTGGCTCCGATCCAGGCCAGACCGTGCTGCAGCGGCGCGAGGTGCTGGCGACGTTCTCGGCGCTGGTGCTGGTGCTGCTGCTCGCCTCGCTCGACCAGACCATCGTCGCGACGGCGCTGCCGATCATCGTCAGCGAGATCGGCGGGCTGTCGCACCTGTCGTGGATCGTCACCGCCTATCTTCTGTCGAGCACGGTGGTGGTGCCGCTCTACGGCAAGCTCGGCGACCTCTACGGGCGGCGCATCGTGCTGCAGTCGGCGGTGGTCATCTTCCTCGCGGGCTCGCTCCTCTGCGGCCTGGCGCAGAACCTGCCCGAGCTGATCGCCTTCCGTTTCCTGCAGGGGCTCGGCGGCGGCGGCCTCATCGTCACCGCCATCGCGGTGGTCGGCGATATCGTGCCGCCGCGCGACCGGGGACGCTACCAGGGCTTCTTCGGCGGCGTGTTCGGCCTTTCGACGGTGCTTGGGCCGCTGCTCGGCGGGTTCATCGTCGATCATCTCTCGTGGCGGTGGATCTTTCTGATCAACCTGCCGCTCGGCCTGCTGGCGCTGGTGGTCATCAACCGCACGTTCCGGCACACGGCGCACAAGGATGTGGTGGCGATCGACTATCCGGGCGCGGTGCTGCTGGCGCTCACGCTGACGGCCATCGTGCTGATCACCAGCCTCGGGGCGACGCTCGCAGTCGAGGCGCCGGTGAGCCTGTTCGCCATCTCGGCGCTGGCGGTGGTGTCGCTCGCGGCGTTTCTCAAGGTGGAAAGCAGCGCCTCCGACCCGCTGCTGCCGCTGTCGCTCTTCGGTCTGCGCGCGTTCGCCATCGGCACGACCGTCGGCTTCATCGTCGGCATGGCGCTGTTCGGGTCCATCACGCTGTTGCCGGTCTACCTGCAGGTGGTGAAGGGGCTCGATCCGACGCGGGCCGGGCTCACCATGACGCCGATGATGCTCGGCGTGTTCGTGAGCTCGATCACGAGCGGGCAGATCATCAGCCGCGTGGGGCGCTACAAGGTCTTCCCGGTGGTCGGCACGGCCTTGATGACGGTGGCGCTCATCCTCTTGTCGACCATCACGGTCGAAACGTCGCCGACGCGCGTCGCCCTCTACCTCACCGTGCTCGGCGCCGGGCTCGGCATGGTGATGCAGATCCTGGTCATGGCGGTGCAGAACTCGGTGCCCTACGAGCGGCTCGGGGTCGCGACCTCCGGCACGACGCTGTTCCGCTCGATCGGCGGCTCGGTGGGGGCGGCGCTGTTCGGCGGAATCTTCGCCTATTTCCTCGGCGAGAACGTGCGCACCGTGCTGCCGGCAGCGGGGGGTGTGCTCGATCCGACCGCCATCGGGCAGCTCGCCGAGCCCGCGCGCTCGCTCTATCTCGAAGCGTTCGTCGCCGCGCTGCATCCCGTGTTCCACACCGCGGCGGCGCTGGCGTTCGTCGGCTTCCTCCTCACGCTGGCGATACGAGAGGTGCCGCTGCGCACGACCATCACGCCCGAGAGCGATTCCTTCCAGATGCCGCGCGATGCCACCTCGCTCGAGGAGCTGAAGCGCATCGTGGCGCGCATCACCGCGCGCGAGAACCGGTGGGGCGTCTATCAGCGCTCGGCGGCACGTATCGGTCTCAACCTCGAGCCCGACGAGCTGTGGCTGCTGGCGCGCATCGGCGAGACCTACGGCCGGACGACAGAGCGGGAACTCCACGAGCGACTCGACGTGAACACAGCGCAATGCGCGCGCCTGCTCGACAGACTGGTGGCGAAGGGTATGGCGCTCAGCAATGCGGCCGGGCTTTACGAGCTCTCGGAGGAGGGTCGCGCCGGCTACGGCCGGCTCCTGGCGCGACGGGAAGCCGACCTCGCGGACATGCTGGCCGACTGGGACCGCAACGAGCACCCCGAGGTGCGGGCGATGATGAAGGAGCTCGCCCAGTCGTTCGCCAGCACGCCGCCGGCCAAGGTGTGAGCGCGGAGGGGATCGCTCCGCCAGAGCTCCGGAAGGTCAACTCGCCGCTGTCCGCCAGCGGATTGTTAGCGCGTCGCAGTCGGCTCTGGATGTCATCCAGGACCCTTGCTATGAGACTCGCCACGAACAGGGGTTACGTGCGGGCTCGGGGCGGCAACCCCGCGGAAGGCTGCGATTTCTCATGAATTTGAATGCGGTAGAGATATCCGACGTCAAGAGTTCATTCGATCGCCACGCCTGCGCGGATGCAGGCTTCAAGATCTTCCGTTTGTAGAGGCAGGGACCATGATCCAATCGGCCATCCGCGGACGAAGGGTGAGATTTGCGCTGGTCGGAGCCGGCCGCATCGCAGCCAACCATTTCAAAGCCATCGAGACGCACGGGGAACGCTGCGAGCTGGTCGATGTCTGCGATGTGTCTCCCGACGCACTCCAGGCCGCCACGGCGCGCACGAAAGCAACCGGGCACACGTCGTTCGCCGGAATGCTCGAGAAGACCACCGCCGACTGCGTCATCCTCACGACGCCCTCCGGATTGCATCCGACCCAGACCATCCGGATCGCCCGCAGCGGCCGGCACGTCATGACCGAAAAGCCCATGGCGACGCGATGGAAGGACGGGCTCGCCATGGTGGAAGCCTGCGACAGCGCCGGCGTCCATCTTTTTGTCGTCAAGCAGAACCGC
>JBFXEP010000418.1:0-3303 GCA_050179995.1 Hyphomicrobium sp. | reverse complement strand
CCACCACCGACACCAGCGAGCTCATGCACCAGTTCGCGCTGTTCGACGCCGTGGTGCTCGACCTCGACGCGCCGAGCCTCGTGGCGCCGGCCTTCTTGCGCGCCGTCAAGGAGCGCAAGGACGCGGCCCGCATCCCCGCCATCGGCATCTCGAAGAACCCCACCAGCCGCGCCGCCCGCACCGCCACCGACAACGGAATGACGGCTCTGGTCGGCAAGCATGACCGCCACACGCTGCTCGAGACGATCGCCTACGCTCTCGATGCCGCCGCTGACGCCAAGGCCAAGAGCATGGAGCTTGCTGCATGACGACCTCGAGCGCTGCCCTCGCCATCCAGCAGGTCTCCGACGTACCGACCGCGGGCGACGAAAGCTACTTCACCGTCTTCGCGGGCGGCGAGGCCTTCGGCCTCTCGGTTCTGCACACGCAGACCATCTTCCGCATCCAAAGCGTCACCCCGATCCCGCTCGGGCCTGCCGACATCGTCGGCCTCGTCAACCTGCGCGGCAAGATCGTGACGGCCGTGAGCCTGCGCCGTCGCCTCGGCATCCCCGTCGACGACGTGCAGAACTCGCTCGCCATCGGCATCGAGCACAAGGGCGAGAACTTTGCCTTGATCGTCGACGAGGTGGGCGACGTTCTGACCCTCGACTCCTCGATGAAGGTGCAGATCCCGCCCCACTTCGACCCGGCCCGCTCCCGCCTGATGGAAGGGCTTTACAAGGTCGGCAACCTGCTCATTCCCGCGCTCAACATCGGAGCGCTGTTCGACTTCTCGAACTAACCCTTCCGCTCCGGAAGGTTCGGCCCGTTTTAAGACAAGGCGTAGAGGTGAGTGACATGAAGAAGGCGCTGGTTGTCGATGACTCGGCATTCATCCGCAAGATCGCACGGCAGATTCTCGAGAAGATGGATTTCGAGGTCACCGAAGGAAAAGACGGCGCGCACGCCCTCGAGCAGTGCGAGGCGGAGCTGCCCGATCTCGTCCTCCTCGACTGGAACATGCCGGTCATGAGCGGCCTCGACTTCCTCTACAGCCTTCGCAGGATGCCCGGCGGCGATGCGCCCCAGGTCGTGTTCTGCACGACCGAGAACACCCGCGAGAAAATACTGACCGCGCTCGAAGCCGGCGCGACCGAGTACATCATGAAGCCGTTCGATCAGGAGATCGTACGCACCAAGCTCGAGCAGATCGGAATGGTCTGACACGGTTGCCCTCAAGCCGGCCAAACTCCAAACAGTGGTCAGTCCCATGTCCCAAGCGTTCACCACCCTCTGCGACTACCTGCGCCGCACATCCGGTCTCGTGATGGAGCCGAGCAAGCAGTACCTCGTCGAAAGTCGCGTCATGCCCATCGTGCGGCGCGAGAGGCTGTCCGGCCTCGAGGAGCTCGTGCTCATCCTGCAGCGAGGCCAGTCTCCCAAGCTCGCCAAGGACGTCATCGAGGCGATGACGATCAACGAGACTTACTTCTTCCGCGACAAGACCCCCTTCGACCAGTTCCGCTCCACGATGCTGCCGGCGCTCCTTGCCGCGCGCCAGAACGAGAAGCGGTTGCGCATCTGGTCGGCGGCCGCCTCGACCGGCCAGGAAGCCTACTCGCTGGCCATGATCATCGACGAGTTCGCCTCGCGCATGGCGGGCTGGAAGGTCGAGATCGTCGCCACCGATCTGGCCGAGACCGTGCTGGAGAAGGCGCGCAAGGGCATCTACTCGCAATTCGAGGTGCAGCGCGGCCTGCCGACGCCGATGCTGCTCCGCCACTTCAACCAGATCGGGGACAGCTGGCAGATCTCCGATCACATGCGCTCGAGGGTCACGTTCCGGCAGCTCAACCTGTTGTCGGACTTCGACATCCTGGGCCGCTTCGACGTCGTCTATTGCCGCAACGTGCTGATCTACTTCGATGCGGCGCGCAAGGCGGACATCCTGGCCCGCATGACACGCTGCCTGGCTCCGGACGGCTTCGTCACGCTCGGCGCGTCGGAGAGCCTGATCGGTCTCAAGACCGACCTCGTCGCCCATCCCGAGCAGCGCGGCATCTTCATGCGCGCGGCCTCGGCGCCGAGACCCACGGAGAGCGCGACGCGCATGGCACCTCCGCCGGTTGCGGCGGCCCCGCTCCCGCCGGGATTCGGCACCGCCCAGATCGCCGCCGCGCGCCTGCGCACGGTGGGTTAGGCGACGCCCTCATCTGAAAATTGATGTGAGGAATCGAGCGCGGCGGATCAAACCCGCCGCGTTTCCTTGTCGTCGCGGTCCCGGGCCGCAAGCTCGCTGCCGCGACCGAGCTGCGCCACGCGCGCGACCTCGGCGGCGCCGCCCGGACCCAGCCGCCCGTCGGCGAGCATCGCGATCAGCGCATCGCCCGAGACCGTAGCCAAGGGACCCGCGAGCGCGACCCGCTCGGTCCTCGGACCGCGCGCGAAGACACCCATGTCGGACCCTTGCGCGCTTGGCGCCGGCGACGCTCCCGCGGACCGGATCAGCTCCGTCACGGCGCGTGAGCCCGCATCTCCATCGACGATCACCGGCGGCAGCCCGCTCGCGCCGTCGGCTTCAGCGACACGGACAACGTCCGCGCCCGCCACGGCATCCGGGCTGCCGATCCACATCGCCTCCTGCGAGCGGCGCGTGACGAGGCCGGGCAGCACCTCGCCGCCCGCCTTGTTGTATTGCAGGAAGATGTCCCGCGCCGCGTCGATATCGCCCCGGCGCACCGCGTCGCCGAGCCCGCTGTCGATCCACGCCGTCCCCGCGTTGTAGGTAAGCGACGTCAGCGCCGCCTTCGTACCCTCGTCGACGTGCGGCGCCGCCCTCTCGACGATGGAGCGCGCCGCCGACACCTCGGACTGGAAGCGCCGCTCCGCCTCCGCGCGGTCGATCACCTCGCCCGTGAAGCGCGCTCTTGTGCCGTAGCCGTTCGAGAGTTGCGCATAGTCCCACTGCGCCTGCGGCGTGTAGCCCTCGAAGTTGCGGATCGCATCCAGGTAAAAGCTGTGCATGGCAGGGATCGGTGGCCTCCGGCCAGTCTTGTTAACGCGAAGCGCTTGCGCAAAGCTTGCCGCGCTAGACCATGATCGCTTCGGACCCTGGTCGCCCCGGACCCTGGTCGCTCCGATCGCAGCGCCACCTACCAGGCGCTGCGTGGATCGGCAGCGCAGGACAAAGTCCGAAGCGTGGAAAATCGGTCTCATCGGATGCCGCGATCCCACCCGCAGCGGCTTCGATCCTGGCACGCGAGTTGCGTAGAACGGGCATGTCTTCGTTTGGTGCAGCCATGCAGCTCAATCCTAACCTTC
>JBFXEP010000417.1:0-3304 GCA_050179995.1 Hyphomicrobium sp. | reverse complement strand
CGGTCGTAGCCGTAGGACCGTTTCCAGTCCGCCGGCCTGCGCGCCATGCGGAAGCCGAGCCACGCCAGTGCGAGGCCGGCGAAGTCCGTCAGCATGTGCCCCGCATCCGCGATCAGGGCCAGCGAGCCCGACACCACGCCGCCTGCCGCCTCCGCGACCATGAAGGCGCCGGTGAGCAGCGCCGCAAGCCCGATGCGCCGCTCGCTCTGGCTCGAGCCGTGCGCATGATCGTGAGGTCCATGCTCGTGCGAATGCGTGTGCATGATGGAGAAACCCGAGAGCTTTCTTATGGTTCGCAGCGAAAAGCGCTTGCGGCTACTCTGTGATCTCTACCGTAAACGCGCGCTGTGTCACCGCGTTGCCGAGCGAGGCCTCGACCGCGAACGTATCGGTGCCGGTCTCGCCGGGCCGGGCCGTGTAGTAGATGCCGGTGCCCGTGACGCGCGCCCCGATGCAGGTGCCCGACGCGCTGGAGTTGACGGTCGTCTCCTGGCCGGGCTCGAACGTCACGCTGCCCTTGGCCGGCTGTTGCGTGATGGTGATGGCGGGGGCCGGCTGGCTTTCGCACGTGTCGCCGAAGCCCGCCATCACGAACACGCGCGCGCGCCGCCCGGCCACCACCGGGTTGCGCCGCACGCCGTCGCCGGACGCAGGCGCGGCCGTGGCGATGGGAGGGGCGCTCGCGGGCGGTCCCGACGCGGAGCAGGCCGCCAGGCCGTGGACGGCGAGGGCCAGGGCGGCGGCACGCCAGAGGAGTGTGGGGTTCAAGGAATGTGACCTGTGCCTTGCTGAGGGGAGGTCACTCTGCCACGGCAGCCGCGGTCGATCACGCGCCGAAGTGGGGCGCTGTGGAGAACAAGGCTGTCACAAAACGCGCGCGCCGGACCAGAGGCCCGGCGCGTCGAAGAGTGCAGGGAAGCCTGCCTCAGTGTGTGAGGTAGAGCTGGTTGATCTTGAGCGCGATGTCGCGGAACGCCTGCTTGAGCTGCGCGCCGTTGTCGGCGGTGTAGGCGGTCGACGGGTTCGTGGCGCACTGGTTGAGCGTCTCGATGGCGGTCTGGTTGCCGCCGAGTGCGAAGCCGACCGTGTAGACGGTGATGCTCTTGTCCTTCATTGCCGCGCACAGGCTGCGCGCCTGCGTCGTCGAGCTGCCGTTGACGCCGGTGCTGGCCGACACGCCATTCGTATTGTATTGGAGATTATACTCGCCGTCCGTCATCAGGATGGCGATCTTGCGCGTTCCGCTGCCGAAGGCACTCGCCGCGCTGGAGGCACCCCAGAGCGTGTTCCAGTTGGGCGAAAGCGTGTACCAGGCCCAGGCCGTGCCGACCTGACCGGCCGTGCTTCCCGAAAGGACGAGGTTCTGGATGCGGGACTTCAGCGCATCCTTGTCCTTGGTGAGAGGCATCAGCTCATCCGCCGTCGGAAGGCAAGAGCCGTCGCTGTCGTAGAGCGTCATCACATAGTTGTTCGCGCCCGGCGCGACGTCCGTGAACTTGTTCGTGCCCTTGCGCTCGACCACGCATGGGGTGCGATAGTATGTTCTGGCGTTCCTCCCGCTTCCGACGGTCACGGAGGCGCTGGGATTGCCTCGCGCCATGGTGTTGGCGCTGGAGGGGAGGCGCACGCCTTCCGCGAACGGGATGATCGCCATCCGCACGGGGTTCATGTTCTGCGCATCCGAGATCACGATGTTGACGAGGTCGGTCGCCGCCGTCTTGAGATCGGTGATCTTCGTGCCCATCATCGAGCCCGTCACGTCGAGCATCATGGCGATCTCGACGTCGCTGTTGGATTGGCCGCCGGCCCTGAGGATGGCCTTCGAGAACTGCGTCTGGCTGTTGTCGAGCAGCGGCAGCCTCGAGATGTGCGCGAAGTTGAGGAACGTCGTCCTGAGATAGGCGTTGCCCGTGGCGGCGAACGCCGTGTTGTTCTCGACCGCGTCGAACGAGATCGTATCGTCGATCACCTCCGTGCGGTCCTTGACGTTCTCGGCGTAGTAGCGAGAGGCGGCAAGCCGCGCTCCGGCCACGTCCTGGTCGTCGAACTGGAGCACGCGTCCGCCGGCGAGCACCGCTGCGTCCATCGCCGCGATGGTCTGCTGGCGCGCCTGCAGCCAGCGCCCGATGTCGACGGCGCCGCCCACGAACAGGGCGAGCGCCACGAACATGAGGGCGAACATGATCGCGACGCTGCCGCTTGTGTCTTGGCCGAGCCGGCGCAAGACGGCGAGGCGCGTGAGACGGATCGAGGCGGGGGCAGTGGACGGTGACATCGCAGGGCTCCGGGAACGGTCCGGCAACATTCCCTCGGCGTGAGCTTAAGACTCGTAAATTCCGCCATCCTGCAATCGTTGAAACGTCGAAATATAAGGGTTGGGGTAAAGAGCTGGCTAACCAGTCCGGTAAAATGCCGAGCACCCCGGCAAGGCGGCTTTGGCAATTGCAGCGTTGTTGGGCGACGACCCGTGCGCGGCCGGTTCCGCTCATCTATACTGCGGGCCGCCCCCTTACGGCGTGGAGTGACGCCATCCGGACCCCATGATCGACAAGCTCGAGCTTCTTCTGGCCCTTGCCCGCGAACGCCACTTCGGCCGCGCGGCGGAGGCTGCTGGCGTCACCCAGCCGACCCTCTCCTCGGCCTTGAAAAGCCTTGAGGATCAATTGGGTGTGTTGATCGTCGAGCGCGGCTCTCGCTTCCAGCGCTTTACGCCCGAGGGCGAGCGCATCCTGGACTGGTCGCGCCGCATCGTGGGCGACGCCCGCGCCATGCGCCAGGAGATCGAGGCCCTGAAGAAAGGGCTCACCGGGCATTTGCGGATCGCGGTCATCCCGACCGCGCTGCCGTTTCTTGCCGAGCTCACCGTGCCGATGCGCCGGCGCTACCCCGACGTCAACCTGACCATCCTCTCCATGACGTCGGACAACATTCTGACCAAGCTCGAAAACCTCGAGGTGGATCTCGGCATCTCCTACGTCGACACCGAGCCCCCGCCGCGCTTCGAGACGGTGCGCATCTACGACGAGCACTACGTCCTTTTGGTTGCACCCGAAAGTCCGCTCGCCAAGCGCGAGCAGGTCACGTGGGCGGAGGCCGGGCACCTGCCGCTCTGTCTCCTGACGCCCGACATGCAGAACCGGCGCCTCATCGACCGCCATCTCGCCGAGGCCGGCGTCCGCCAGACGCCGACCCTCGAGAGCAACTCCATGCTGGTTCTGTATGCCCACGTACGATCCGGGGAATGGGCGAGCATCCTGCCGTCGCGGCTGGCCGAGACCCTCGACCGTCCGAGCCGCCTCCGCCC
>JBFXEP010000416.1:0-3334 GCA_050179995.1 Hyphomicrobium sp. | reverse complement strand
CGTCAACGCCTTGAACGCCGTGTTCGGCGCCCATGCCGGCAAGCGCGCCGCCCACCCGCACGGATTCTGCGTCACGGGATCGTTCACGCCCACCGACGAGGCCGGCAAGCTCTCCAAGGCGCCGCATCTCTCCGCCAAGGGTCCGCGGCCGGTCATCGGCCGCTTCTCCATGGGCGGCGGCAATCCCGAAGCGCCCAACGGGCAGAAGGACAACGTGCGCGCGCTCGCCATCCATATCGATCTCGGCGGCGGCAATCAGACCGACATGGTCATGATCTCGGCCCCGGTGTTCGCCGCCAAGACGCCGGCCAAGTTCCTCGAGCTCCTGCAGACGGTGGCCACCAAGGACCAGGACAAGATCGGCGCCTTCTTCGCCGCCAATCCGGAATCGACGCGCCAGAAGGCCTGGCTCACGGCGCGCCCCGTTCCGGCGAGCTACGCCACCACCCCCTACTTCGGCGTGCACACGTTCACGCTGATCAACGCCGCCGGCGAGCGGCAGATCATCAAGTGGAAGCTCGTCCCCAAGGCGGGCGAGGCGAGCCTGACCGACGACGAGGCGAAGGCCAAGGACCCGGACTTCTACAAGCCCGAGCTCACCGAGCGCCTCGCCAAGGGCCCGGTCGAGTTCGGCGTCACCGCCATCCTCGGCCAGGAAGGCGACGCGCTCGACGATCCGACGGCATTCTGGCCGGACGACCGCAAGTCCGTGAGCATCGGCACTCTCACCATCTCGGCGCTCGAGGCCGATGCCACCTGTGACACGAATATGTTCGACCCGACCAACGTCTCCGACGGCATCGAAGGGCCCGCGAACGACGGCATATTCCAGATCCGCTCGCCGGCCTACGCGGTGTCCTTCTCCCGCCGCAACCAGTAACGGCGGACCATAAGCCACTGACGTGGCAACGATAATGGAAACGCCCAGGCCCCGTGCGCGCGCGGTGCTGTACGCCTGTCACAGAACGGCAACGGCAGTTCACGGATTAATCGCGGGGGCCCGCGGCCAAGCGACTCCGCGCGCCCTTTGCTGCTAGCATCGGGTGGCAACCGGTCGTTGAAGATGGGGCGCGCCGGGCGTTGAGATCCAATTTCTAGGGGAGTGTCACATGTTTCGAGTATTTGTAAGAGCGACCACCGCTCTTGCCGTCGGCGCCTCGATGGCACTCGCGGCCGGCCCAGCCGCCGCGGCTGACATCGTCATCACGGTCACCAAGTTCCATGCCCTCGATCGCGCCGACGAGCTGTCGAGCGGCGACTTCTTCGCGCGCATCAAGATCAAGGGCAAGGCCGCCTTCTCGCCGACCATCACCGGCGAGCAGGTGTTCACGCCCGATTGGAAGCTGACGCTTCCGGCCTCCAGGGGATCGAACGAGGTCAATCTTGCGCTGATTGACAAGGATCTTGCGGTCGACGATCCGATCGACATCAACCGCGTCGAAAACAAGCGCGACCTCGACTTCACGGTCAACACCAAGACCTGCAGGATCTCGGGCTTCTCCGAGAGCTACAAGTGCGGAGACACCATCACCCGCACCGGCACTCAGAACAAGAAGGCGGAGATCTCCTTCACGGTCGACGTGAAGTAGGCGCGCGGGCCCATCGTCGAGGGCTCGAGCAGGAAAGCGCGGCCGCCTCTCGGGGCGGCCGTTTTCGTTGCGATGGCGCAGTCACCCGGAAGGAGCCAGCACGGTGCCGTTCCAGTCGATCGTGATCCTGACCGGGGCGGGGCTCTCGGCCGAATCCGGCGTGCCGACCTTCCGCGACAAGGACGGCATCTGGGCGCACTACGACTACCGCGAGGTAGCGACCCCGCAGGGCTTCGCCCGCAATCCCGCGCGCGTGCATGAGTTCTACAACATGCGCCGCCGCGCCCATGCCGGCATCCGTCCCAACGCGGCGCACGCGGCGCTGGCCCGCCTCGAGCGCGAGCATGCGGGCGAGGTGTGGGTTGTGACGCAGAACGTCGACGCGCTGCACGAGGGCGCCGGCAGCCGCAACCTGATCCACATGCACGGCGAGCTGTTCCAGGCCCTCTGCGCGGAGTGCGGCGCACGCACGCGCTGGGTGGATGATCTCTCGCTCGACACGCCATGCCCGGCCTGCGCTGAGACGGGCGGCATGCGTCCCGACGTGGTCTGGTTCGGCGAGGTGCCCTACCACATGGAGCGCATCGTGGAGCTGCTGCAGGCGGCCGACCTGTTCGTCTCCATCGGCACCAGCGGACAGGTCTATCCGGCGGGCGGCTTCGTCGCCGAGGCGCGTGCGGTGGGCGCGCACACCGTCGAGCTCAACCTCGAGCCGTCCGAGGGGCGCAGCCTGTTCGCCGAGGCCATCCACGGCCCCGCCACCGTCGTCGTCCCCGCCTATGTCGACCGGCTCTTGAAAGGCGATTGACGCACCTACTGCCGGCGATCCGCGCAGCGCACGCGGTCCACGCCCGTGCTCGCCGAAAGATCGAACGGCGTGTCGCCCTCGCAGAGTCGCGCCCCGTCGAGCAGCACGGCATGCGTATCGACGCCGCCGAGCTTGGCGAGCGTGAGATCCGCCCCCTGCATGCGCACGCGCACGAGCCTCGCGCCCTCGAGGTTGGTCTCGATCAGGCTCGCCCCCTTGAGCGAGGTGTCCGTGAAGTCCGCGCGCCGCATGTCGGAGCGATCGAAGGTCGCGAAGTTGAGGTCGCGCCCGCGCACCGAGAAGCTGGTCTCGACCGGGCTGCCCGCGTCAGGCACGAGATCCTCGTCCATGACGATGAGGTTGCGGGCAAAGAGGCCCGCCGGCCGGCGTGTCCAGTCATCGACCTCGCCTTCGAACAGCACGGCGGTGGGCCAGAACGCGGTGCGCCCGCGCGCGCCGGGTGGCCTGTCGCGCTGCACGTTGCCGAGCCCCTCGTAGGGGACGGGGGCGGATATCGCTTCGATGCGCGTCAGCGTCCGGTCCACCCACTCGCCGGGAATGGTCGCGACCGCGACCGAGAACGCGACCACGATCACGCACACGAGCGCCGCTGCGAAGCGCCTCAGCACCGTGTCGCCGGTCAAGGTCTCGTTGCCCGGATAGATCTTTCCAAGCCCGGCCAGGAAGCGCGAGACCCACGCCACCATCACCACGTCCAGGACCACGAAGACGCGGTGCCACCAGGTGATGGCCGTATCGTGTGCCGGGAGGTAGGCGATCTGGAATGCGAGCAGAAGTCCCACCGGCAGCATGCGCAGGAACAGCCAGTCCATGCCGTGGAACGCCGCCCGCAGGACCGGGCTCTGCTCCGGGCCGACCTCGATCTGCGTGAGGTAGTAGCTGTGCATCCTGAGCCGCGCCGGGTGCGTGAGCGGAA
>JBFXEP010000415.1:0-3373 GCA_050179995.1 Hyphomicrobium sp. | reverse complement strand
GTCGAGCGGGCGGGGTATCCACCAGACGCGGTTGCGGTCGAGGGCCGGTGGGGAGCGGCGCGTGAGGACGCGATAGACATAGTGGCGGGCGGTGGCGCTGAAGCGCGCGTCGAAGTCGGGCGGCGCGGTGGCACTCTCGATGACGACGACCGGCAGCGGCTTCAGGTAGAAGTTCAGCCCGTCGCGGATCTTGTCGGCGGGCCAGTCCTTCTCGAGGTCGAAGTGGGCGACCTGGCCGCGGGCGTGGACGCCGGCGTCGGTGCGGCCCGCGCCGCGCGCGCCCGCCTTCTCGCCGGTGAGGCTCAGGATCGCGGCTTCGAGCGCGCCTTGCACGGACGTGCCTTCGGGCTGGATCTGCCAGCCGACGAGCGTCGTGCCGTCGTATTCGATGACGAGGCGGTAGCGGGGCATCATCTTCACCGGGGTCCACGGACCCCGGTGCTCTCGGGGCTCAGGCGTGCTTGTCTCGGGACGGCCCTTGCCTAGCCCGCCTGCCGCTCGGCCTCAAGGGCAGGAGCTTTGCCGTTTAGCGTTGCTCGCGGATGACGGGGACGCCCGGCTCGTAGACGTTGAGGCTCAGGGGCGTGCGGTTGCCGGGGTTGACGATGGTGTGGCCCTCGGGAGGCAGCGGGCGGTAGACGCGCACGCCGTGTTCGACGGTGACGGTGGCGCCATAGATGTTATAGGGCAGGATGCGCGTGACGGAGGAGTCCTCGGCGCGTGCGGCGGCGGTCGCGGCGAGGAGGGCAGCGGCCGAGATGGCGAGCGGGCGGATGAGCATGATCGTCTCACGGGTTGAGCGTTCTTTGCCCGCGACTCTATGCGACAACGCGTGCGCTCAGGGCGCCGTTCTCGCCTGATGCTTAATCGCGCCCGGGGCGTGCGATGCGAGTGCCGGGCGGCATGGTAAAGCCGCGCAGGAAGTCGGCGGCCGTCATGGCGCGCTTGCCGGCACGCTGCACCTCGGCGAGGCGGATGGCGCCCGTGCCGCAGGCGATGGTGAGCTTGTCGTCGAGGACTTCGCCCGGTGCGCCGCGACCTTCCGCGATGACCGAGCGCAAGACCTTGATGCGCTCAGTCGCGCCGCCCGGCGGCGCAACCTCGAACCAGGCGCCGGGGAAGGGCGAGAGGCCGCGGATCAGGTTGTGCACTTCCGCTGCGGGTTTCTCGAAGTCGATCCCGGCTTGCCTCTTGTCGATCTTGGCGGCGTAGGTGATGCCGTCCGCGGGCTGCGGCGTGAGGTGAAACGTGCCGTCCCCGATGCGGGCGAGCGCGGCGACGATGAGGGCCGCGCCTTCGCGCGCGAGCGTGTCGTGCAGCTCTCCGGCGGTGACGTTCGGGCCGATGGGCACGCGGGCCGTCATGCCAACGGGACCGGTGTCGAGGCCTTCCTCCATGCGCATCACCATGACGGCGGTCTCGGTGTCGCCGGCCATGATGGCGCGCTGAATGGGTGCCGCGCCGCGCCAGCGCGGCAGCGCGGACGCATGCACGTTGAAGCAGCCGAGGCGGGGTGCGGCGAGGACGGGTGCCGGCAGGATGAGGCCGTAGGCGATGACCACGGCAGCGTCGGCGCCAAGCTCCGCGAACAGCCTCTGCTCGGCGGCATCGCGCAGGGTGCGAGGCGTGCGGACGGGGATGGCGAGGGATGCCGCCTTGGCGTGCACGGGTGAGCGGCGCTCGGCCATGCCGCGGCCGGCGGGACGCGGCGGCTGGGAATAGACGGCCACCACCTCATGCCCCGCGCCGACGATGGCCCCGAGCGCCGGCACGGAGAAATCGGGCGTGCCCATGAAGACTATTCTAAGCGGCATGGGCGACGTCCGGCGGTTGGTGATGGGCTTGGATCGGGGTTCCTCGGCTCGCAGGTTAGGCCTGCGCCTCGCGGGCGGCCTTCTTGAATTTGCGCACCACCATGTCCCGCTGCAGGCGGGAGAGGAAATCGATGATCAGCTTGCCGTTCAGGTGGTCGATCTCGTGCTGGACGGCGGTGGCGAGAAGGCCCTCGGCGGCGAGCTCCTTCGGCTTTCCATCGCGATCGATGTAGCCCACGACGAGGCTCGCCGGCCGCTCGATCTCGATGCGGAAATCCGGAATCGACAGGCAGCCCTCCTCATGGGTGCGCACCTGCTCGCCGTTGATCTTGACGATCTCAGGGTTGATGAGCGTCAAGGGGTTCGGGGCCTCGTCCTCGTCCCCGTCCGCGACATCGAGCACGATCAGGCGCTTCGGCACGCCGACCTGCACCGCGGCGAGCCCGACGCCGGGCGCGTCGTACATCGTCTCCAGCATGTCGTCGGCGAGCTTCAGGAGCGCGTCGTCGACGCGCTCGACGGGCGTCGAAACCTCGCGCAGCAGGGGATCGGGAAGCGTGATGATCGGAAGCGTAGACATGGCCATGAAATAGGAAAGTCCCGAGCGGCGGTCAATCGGGCGGCTCCAGGCGGGCTGCTCCTCCAACCCGTTAACCGCTAAGTACTACTACCAAGTCCTCGAAACTCCCTGCAGAATGGAGCGTTTTGCGCTAACATCGTGCAGTTCCTCGGTTTGAGCTAGGCATGAAGCACGACTTGAGACCGCTGATCCTGGGCCGGCGCGAATGGGTGGCGCTGCCGGAGCTCGGCCTTTTTGCCATCAAGGCCAAGGTCGACACGGGGGCGCGGACGTCGGCGCTGCATGCGGAAGAGATCGAGACGTTCGGTCCCGTCTCGGCCCCACGCGTGCGCTTCCTCGTACACCCGGTGCTCGAGGACCCGCGGGTCGCGGTGTGGTGCGAGGCGGACCTCCTCGGCGAGCGGGACGTCATGAGCTCGAGCGGCGAGCGTGAGTGCCGGTACATCATCGTGGCGACGCTCAGCGTCGGCGGACGGTCGTGGCCGATCGAGCTCGGGCTCACCAACCGCGACGGCCTCACGCATCGCATGCTGCTCGGGCGGCAGGCGATCCGCACCGGCATGCTGGTCGATCCCGCCCGCTCGTTCCTGCTGCCCAAGCTCAGCCCCCGCCTCTATCGTGCGCCGGCCTAGGCTACTCCAAGAACCTGCGCCATGGCGGCGCTGATGGTCTCGGCGTCAAAGCGTCGCTCGGCCTTGAGGCGCGCGCCGCGCGTGCCGTAGGCGAGCTGTCCGGGATTTATGAGATAGCTTTCCATGGCCACGGCGAGGGCCTCGGAGTCGGCCGGCGGCACGAGGCAGCCCGAGACCTTCTCGTCCACGGTGTCGGCGCAGCCCGTGGCCGTGGTGGTGATGACGGGGCGGCCGGTGGCGAGCGCCTCGAGGCCCTGCAGCGGCAAGCCCTCGCCATAGGACGGATAGACGAAGACATGGCAGTCGGCGAGGGCGGGCCGCACGTCCTCGAGGTCGCCCAGGTATTC
>JBFXEP010000414.1:0-3383 GCA_050179995.1 Hyphomicrobium sp. | reverse complement strand
CCTTCGTGTCGCGGCGGGGAATGGCGCGGAACAGCACCATCTCGAGCAGCTCGTAGTCGGGCAAGGCCTCGGCCCCGCCCTGGCGGAAGCGCGCGCGCAGCCTCTCGCGATGTCCGGTATAGAGCGGTTGCGGCGCCTCGAGGAACGAGCCCTGGGCGTCGGCCCCTTCCGGCTCGCTGCGCGGCGCACCCCGCTTCAGATCTCGCGCGCCGGGCTTGGGCATCAGCGCATCCTGGGGCTCAGCTCTTGCGCGAGGGCCACTCGAGCCCGGCCGGCGAGTGGGTGAACACCTCGACCCCCGTCTCCGTGACGCCCACCGTGTGCTCGAACTGCGCCGAGAGCTCGCGGTCCCGCGTCACCGCCGTCCAGCCGTCCGAGAGCACCTTCACGTGCGGCTTGCCGAGGTTGATCATCGGCTCGATGGTGAACAGCATGCCGGGCTCCATGACGGCGCCCTCGCCCGCCTCGCCGTAGTGGAGGATGTTCGGCCGGTCGTGGAACAGCCGCCCGAGCCCGTGCCCGCAGAAATCCTTGACCACGCTGCAGCGCTCGCGCTCGGCGAACTGCTGGATGGCCGCGCCGATGTGGCCCAGCGTATTGCCGGGGCGCACCTGCGCGATGCCGCGGTTCATCGCCTCGTAGGTGACCTCGATCAGACGCTCCGCCCGCCGGCTGATGGCGCCGACGGCGAACATGCGGCTCGTGTCGCCGTGCCAGCCGTCGACGATCAGCGTCACGTCGATGTTGATGATGTCGCCTTCGCGCAGCGGCTTAGGCCCCGGAATGCCGTGGCAGACCACGTGATTGACCGAGGTGCAGATCGACTTCGGAAAGCCGCGATAGTTGAGCGGCGCCGGCACCGCACCGTGCTGGAGCGCGAACGCGAGCACGCGGTCGTCGAGCTCCTGGGTGGTGACTCCGGGCTCGACGTAGGAACCGACCATGTCGAGGGCCGCCGCCGCGAGCTGGCCCGCCTTGCGCATGGCGGCGAAAGCCTCCGGCCCGTGCCGCTTGATGGCACCCGTCTCGCGCAATTGCGCGCGGCTGACTTCGACGTTGGACATCGACCTCTGAGGCCTCGACCCTGATAAATGCACCCCCCGGAATGTAGTGCAATTCGTCCGCTACGCAACGTTCCGGGAGCGGCGAGGGAACGCTTGCCGGATAGCGAAACGGCGGGCCTATGCCCGCCGCCATGGTGTCGCTCGGAAGGCCGGCGCCTGAAAAGGAGCCCCGCCGCGCCGCCTTACTTGCTCTCTTCCTCGGCCGGAACCTCGGCGGCGGTCGCCTCTGCGATGAGCCTCTGCGCTTCGCCGACCCAATCGTCGCGCTCGATCTGCCCGTTGAGCTTCAGCGCGTCGTCGACGTTGGAGATATCCTCGTCGGAGAAGTTTGCGATCTGCTCGAACTTGTAGCAGTTGAGCGTCTTGAGCCGCGCCGCCAGATCGGCGTCGATGCCCTTGATGCGCGTCAGATCGTCAGCCTCGCCCTTGGGCTTCTTGAAGCCCTTCCAGGCCGCGTTGAGGCGCCGGGCTCGCACGTCCGTGCGCTCGAAGATGCGCGCCGCGCGGCCACGGCGGCCACGCAGATAGTAGAGCTTGGCGCGGCGCACGCGGCCGCGGCGCAGAACCTCGATCTCGGCGATGTAGGGGGAGTAGACCGGGAAGACGCGCTCGACGCCCTCGCCGTAGGAGATCTTGCGGACCGTGAAGCTCTCGTTGATGCCGCCGCCCGAGCGGGCGATGACGACGCCCTCGTAGGCCTGCAGGCGCACGGACTGGGTCTTGCCCTCGCCCTCGATGACCTTCACCATCACCTTGACGGTGTCGCCCGGACCGAACTCCGGCACGGTGCGGGTCTTGAGCACGGCATCCATCTGCTCGCGCTCGAGCTGTTGAATGATGTTCATATTGGTTCCTTTTTTCTTTGTACATCAATGCAGAGGAGCAGCGCCGGACCTTGGGTCGCGAGCACGGCTCATGCGGCTCCGTTGGGGAGCAAGCCCTCGATGGGGGAATTGTTGGCCCGCGCTATAGCCCAATTGCCAGGCCCTGTCGAGGGGCCCTGCCTGCTGCCCGCTTCAGTGCCCCGACGCCTGCACGCCATCAGACGGCTTGTTCATGAACAGGGCGAGCAGCGCCATGCCGGCGAACATGCCCGTGAGCACGATGAACACGTCCGAGAACGCCATCACGTCCGCCTGGCGCCGCACGAGAGCGGCGAGCTGCTTCACCGCCGCGAGATCGCCGTCCGGGATTTGCGCCGAGAGCTGCTGGCCGAGACCGGCGAGCGTGTCCTCCGCCACCGCGCGCCCCCACGCTACGCTCTCGTGCAGCCGCGCAAGATGCAGGTCCGTGCGGTCGTTAAGCACCGTGTTGATGACCGCGAGCCCCACCGCGCCGCCGAGGTTGCGCGTCAGGTTGTAGAGCCCGGATGCGTTCTTGAGCTGGTCGGGCGGCAGGGTGCCGAGCGAGAGGTTGTTGATCGGCACCATGCAGATCATGAGCGAGCAGCCGCGCAGGATCTGCGGCACGAGCAGCTCGTAGAAATCCCAGTCGACGGTGATGCCCGAGGCCACATACGTGCCGAGCGCGAAGCCCATGAAGCCGATCAGCATCATGACGCGCGGGTCCATCACCTGCGAGAGACGGCCGGCAATCGGCGCGGTGAGGAACATCGCGACGCCCGTGACGAACATCGTCTCGCCGATCATCAGCGCGTCGTAGCCGCGCACCTGCGAGAGATACACGGGATAGAGGTAGGTGAGGCCGTAAAGGCCGATGCCCATGATGAAGCTGAACGCCGACCCGAACGCGAAGTTGCGGTCTCGGAAGGCCCTGAGCTCGACGATCGGCTGCGCCGCAGTGAAGGCGCGCCAGAAGAACGTGATGCCGCCGAGCACGCACAGCACCGCGAAGGTGGCGATCGTCTCGTCGTCGAGCCAGTCGTAGCGCGGGCCTTCCTCGAGCACATACTCCATCGTGCCGAGGAACAGCGCCATGGCGGCGAGCCCGACAAAATCGAAGCGGCGGAACAGCGAGTGATCGGGCTTGTCGAAGTCGACCAGGAAGAACACCGCGATGGCGACGATGATGCCCGGGCCGACGTTGACCAGGAACAGCCAGTGCCACGAGAACGCATTGCTGAGATAGCCGCCGACCGTCGGGCCGATGGTCGGCGCCAGCGTCGCGACGAGGCCGATCATCGGCGAGACGATGCCGCGCTTCGACGGCGGGAAGAGCGAGAACGCCACCGCGAACACGGAGGGGATCATGCCGCCGCCGATGAAGCCCTGCAGCGCGCGGTAGATGATCATCTGGTCGATCGTCGTCGCGGTGGCGCAGAGCACGCTCGCGAGCGTGAAGCCTATCGCCGAGGCCGTG
>JBFXEP010000413.1:0-3384 GCA_050179995.1 Hyphomicrobium sp. | reverse complement strand
AGATCAAGGAGCGCGAGGAGACGGTCGGCAACCAGACCCGCGTCAAGGTGGTGAAGAACAAGGTCGCCCCGCCCTTCAAGCAGGTCGAGTTCGACATCATGTACGGCGAGGGCATCTCCAAGACCGGTGAGCTGGTCGATCTCGGCCTCAAGGCCGGCATCCTCGAGAGGTCGGGCGCCTGGTTTTCCTACGACGGCCAGCGCATCGGCCAGGGCCGCGAGAACACCAAGCAGTTCCTGAAGGACAATCCGAAGGTCGCCCACGCCATCGAGAAGGCGATCCGCGCCAGCGCCGGTCTGATCGTCGACAAGATGCTGGTCGATCCCGAAGCCGGCGCCGGCGAGGACGGCGAGGAGCCGGACGAGGACGGCGTGCTCCCCGAGGTTTCCGAGGCCGCGTCCGCCAAAAAAGGCTCCCGCCCCGGCGCCAAGCGCTCGTAGCCCTGGCTCCCGGCTCTTCGCTTCGGCCGGGATGACAACGGACGGTCGCACGCAATCCCCCAGGTGTCATCCCGGCCAAGTGGCGGCGCGACAAGCGGCGCCACGCAAAGCCGGGACCCAGGGGGTAGATGCTGAGCAGGCAAAACAAGTCCGGCGCAGTCTGGGGAGAGTCCTGGCCTGCGCCGCTGCATTTCTGGACAATCCCCCGGCCGCCCCGCTAAAAGCGGGCACAAAGGATGGGTCTCGCTGCGTTTGCGCCTGCGCACATCCAAATCCGTCATGGCCGCGCAGGCGGCCATCCACGCAAGCTTCCACACCCGAGCGGTGAGGTGTCGTGGATCCCGGCCTCCACCGGGATGACGTCTTGGTGGATGTCGGCACCAGTGAGCGAGCGGCGGCCAAATGCGGAACATGAGATGACTGGCGTCAACGAGATCAGACGGGCGTTCCTCGACTACTTCAAGGCTGAGGGCCACGAGGTCGTGCCCTCCTCGCCGCTCGTGCCGCGCAACGATCCCTCGCTCATGTTCACCAACGCCGGCATGGTGCAGTTCAAGAACGTCTTCACCGGCCAGGAGACGCGCCCCTACGTGCGCGCCGCCACCTCGCAGAAATGCGTGCGCGCCGGCGGCAAGCACAACGACCTCGACAACGTCGGCTACACCGCGCGCCACCACACGTTCTTCGAGATGCTCGGCAACTTCTCCTTCGGCGACTACTTCAAGGAGCGCGCCATCGAGCTCGCCTGGACTCTCATCACCAAGGAGTTCGGCCTCGACCCGAAGCGCCTGACCGTCACCGTCTATCACGAGGACGACGAGGCGCATGCCATCTGGAAGAAGCTCGCGAAACTCCCCGATGAGCGCCTGATCCGCATCGCCACCAAGGACAACTTCTGGCAGATGGGCGACACCGGCCCGTGCGGGCCCTGCACCGAGATCTTCTTCGATCACGGCCCCAAGATTCCGGGCGGCCCGCCGGGCTCCGCGGATGCCGACGGCGACCGCTTCATCGAGATCTGGAACCTCGTCTTCATGCAGTTCGAGCAGCTCCCATCGGGCGAGCGCATCGACCTGCCGAAGGCCTCCGTCGACACCGGCATGGGCCTCGAGCGCATCGCGGCCGTCCTGCAGGGCACGCACGACAACTACGAGATCGACCTCTTCCGGCACCTGATCGCCGCCATCCGCGACGAAAGCCGCAAGCTCGGCGCTGCCATCGACGATCGCAGCGATCTCGACGACGGCCCGAAGGAGATATATCGGACTGGCTCCGTCAGAACGGCACAGAGGGTCATTGCCGATCACCTGCGCGCGACGAGCTTCCTGATTGCCGACGGCGTGCTGCCCTCGAACGAGGGCCGCGGCTACGTGCTCCGCCGCATCATGCGCCGCGCCATGCGCTACGCGCACCAGCTCGGCTGCAACGATCCCCTGATGTACCGCCTCGTCCCATCGCTCGTGCGCGAGATGGGTGCCGCCTACCCCGAGCTCGGCCGCGCCGAAGCCCTCATCACCGAGACGCTGAAGCTCGAGGAGGCCCGGTTCAAGAAGACGCTCGGCAACGGCTTGAAGCTGCTCGGCGAGGCATCGAGCGGACTCACGCAGGGTGCGACCTTCCCGGGCGATGTCGCCTTCAAGCTCTACGACACGTTCGGCTTTCCGCTCGACCTCACCGAGGATGCGCTGCGCGCCCGCGGCATCGCCGTCGACACCAAGGCCTTCGACGCCGCCATGGCGAAGCAGAAGGACGAGGCGCGCCGCGCCTGGAAGGGCTCGGGCGAGGCCGCAACCGAGGAGATCTGGTTCGAGCTCAAGGAGGACACCGGCGCCACCGAGTTTCTGGGCTACGACACCGAGCAGGCCGAGGGCGAGATCCGCGCGCTGGTCCGCGACGGCAAGCCCGTCAAGTCGCTGAAGGCCGGCGAGGAGGGCGTGCTCGTCCTCAACCAGACGCCGTTCTACGGCGAGAGCGGCGGCCAGGTCGGCGACCAGGGTCTGATCAAGGGTGCCAAGGGCGCGCTGTTCCGTGTCACCGACACGCAGAAGAAGCTCGGCGACCTGTTCGTGCACATCGGCCGCGTCGAGAAGGGGAGTTTCAAGGCCGGCGATGCCGTCGAGCTTGAGGTGGACCACGCCCGCCGCACGGCCACGCGCGCCAACCACTCGGCGACCCACCTCTTGCACGAGGCCCTGCGCCAGGTGCTGGGCCTGCATGTCGCACAGAGAGGCTCGCTCGTTTCGCCCGAGCGGCTCCGATTCGATTTCGTGCACACGAAGCCCATGACCACCGACGAGATCGACGCGGTCGAGCAGCTCGCCAACGAGATCGTGCTCGAGAACGGCCCGGTTGAGACCCGCCTGATGGCGCTCGAGGACGCGAAGACGTCCGGCGCCATGGCCCTCTTCGGCGAGAAATACGGCGATGAGGTTCGCGTCGTTTCCATGGGCGGCATGTCTGATGGTGGTCTCAAGCCGAGCGCCAACAAGGCGTGGTCGGTGGAGCTATGCGGTGGAACGCATGTGAAGCGCACCGGCGACATAGGATTGATTTGGATCGAGTCCGAAGGTGGAGTATCCGCGGGTGTAAGGCGCATTCAGGCCCTAACCGGACAAGCTGCTCGGCAGCAGCTAATTCAGGACAATCGGCGGTTCCGAAATGTTGGCGCGCTCATTCGGGTGCCGCCCCTTATGATCGAAAGCCGTCTCACGGAAATGCTTGACGAGAACAAGCGGTTGGCACGGGAGCTCGCCGACGCCAAGCGCCAGCTCGCCCTCGGCGGCGGCGCGGCGACGGGCAACGGTGCCGCTGCTGCGGCCGATGCCGTGCGCACCATCGGCAACGTGAAGCTGCTCGCCCGCTCCGTGCAGGGCCTGAACCCGAAGGACCTGCGCGGCCTCGTCGACGACGGCAAGAAGCAGGTCGGCTCCGGCATCGTCGCCAT
>JBFXEP010000412.1:0-3391 GCA_050179995.1 Hyphomicrobium sp. | reverse complement strand
CGAGGCCAGTCCGCTCGATCCCATCGAGACCGACGCCTCGGTCGTGCGCGGCCGCGCCGGCTCCGCCGGCGGGCTCGGGTCGCTCGTGCTGGTCGAGACGACGCGGGCGACGACGCGCCCGCCCGTCTCGTTCCGGGACGCCTGCGGCGCTGCCCTTGCACAGGTCACCGACAACGCCTTCTACGAGATGATCGACATCTCGGCGGCGCGCCTGCTCGGCATCCGGCCGCTGAATGCGGTTGTGAACGACGTGGTCGCGCAGGGGCAGGGCGCCCCGGTCGATCACCCGGATCTGACGCTGCCGGCCACCACGCCGCTGGCGCGCGACGCCGAGCCTGGACAGCGCAAGTTGACCAGTCGCTTCGACGGCTGGATCGACACCCTGGTCGATCTCACGCTCCGCAACGAGCTCATCGGCGGCACCATGGCCGACGATCCCAACGCGTGGGGTGGTCTGCGCCCGCGGCGGGGCATCACCCTGGCGGTGCCCGACGTGGCGGCGTTCGAGAACGATCTCGCCGACGGGGTCGTCTTCCGCGTCAGCGCCAACGCCCCCGCGTCGCCGCCGACCACCGACCACGATGCGACGGTCGCATTCAGATCGTTCCTGGCGCAGCAGCAGGAACGTCGGGTCCTGGTCGCCGATCCGGGCGGCAAGACGGTGCCGGAGCGCGTGAAGGCGCTGTGGAAGAAGCACTGTCAGTCGATCGAGGAGAAGGGCATCTCCGCCCTGCACGTCGCGATCGGGTTTCTACGCTGGTACGAGAGCGAATCATCGCCGCAGGCACGCTACGCGCCGCTGCTGATGGTGCCTGCGCACCTCGAGCGCATCGCGGTCGGCGGCGACTTCACCCTGCGAATGGCCGACGCGGAAGCGGTGCTGAACGCCGCGCTGGTGCAGAAGCTGCGGCGCGAGTTCGACATCGACCTGTCCGGCCTGGCGGCGGATCTGCCCGAGGACGACTGCGGGATCGACGTCCCGGCAATCTTCGCGATGATCTCGGACGCGGTCGTGCGCCTTCGTCGCTTCGAGGTCGTGCCGATCGCGACGCTTGGCATGTTCGATTACCGCAAGCAGGTGATGGCGAAGGACCTGCAGACCATCTTCGCCTCCGGTCATGCGTCGCCGAACGACTTCCTCGCTCGCCTGGAGCCGAAGCTCGGGTCCGAGCGCATCGAGCGCTACGGCGATGGCGGCGAGGAGGTCGTGTTCCCGGAGCCGCGTCGTCTCGACGAGCTGGTTCGCGCCGCCGATCTGCCGCTCGTCGTCGATTGCGACTCCAGCCAGCTCTCGGCGGTGCAGGCGGCGCTGGCGGGGAAGTCCTTCGTGTTGCAGGGCCCGCCGGGCACGGGAAAATCACAGACCATCACCAACATGATCGCGTGCCTGCTCGCCGCCGGACGTCGCGTACTGTTCGTGGCGGAGAAGCGCGCCGCGCTTTCGGTGGTGGCGAATCGCCTCGCCCGCGCCGGACTGGGGTCCGCGTGCCTGGAGCTGCACAGCGAGAAGGCGGACCCCGGCGTGGTGTCGGCAACCCTGGTGACGGCGCTCGACGGCGACCGGCACGTCGCCGGCGACGACGACTTCGACCGCGTCGCACAGCGCGTCGAGGAGACGCGCACGCGGCTCAACGCGTTCGTGCAGCGGCTGCACGCGCCGACGCCGCTGGGCCTTTCGTTCTTCCGCGCCTCGGCGCGCCGGCACGCGCTGCGCGACGTCGCGGCGCCACCGGTGGAACACGACGATCTCCTCGAGACGACCCGCGCGGTGTTCGAGGAGCGCATGCGGGCGCTCGAGTCGTTGGAGGCGGCCATCCGCGAGTGCGGCGGGTGGAGCGAGCACCCGCTGCACGCCGTTCGCCTCGCGACCTGGACCGAACGGCGTCAGGACGCGGCGGCCGCGGCGCTCGTCGCACTGGCCCGTGATGCGCAAGCTGCGTCCGCCGCGCTCGATGGCGCAGCCGCCGTCGTCGGCATTGGCTCCGACGATGCGCACGCGACTCCCGATGCCGTGGTCCCGCTGCTCGAGATCCTGGCGCAGGCGCCGCCGGCCTGGGTCCGGGAGCTGAGCGGGCGGCCGGATCGCGCCGACTATCTGACCGCGCTGGCCGAGCTTGGCGCCGTAGCCGCTCGTCACGCCGAGGCGCGCCGCGCCCTCGGGGAGCGCTGGAGCGATGGGTTCTTCGCCCTCGACGCCGCCGCCGTCGCCGCGGAGATCCGCGCCGCGCAGCCGCGGTGGGTGCTGGCGCGCTGGCTGGCGCTGCGCGGGACGCGCGCCGCGCTGCGCGGTGTCGCGAAGGGCCGGCTGGGTGCGCTGTCCTCGCTCCTGGCGGATCTGGATCTCGCGATGGCCGTCCGGAGTGATGCCGCGACGCTCGATGGGGCGTCTCCGGCGGTCGCGCAGTTGATGGGACCCGCATTCGCGGGTGCGCGGACTGCGGCCGAGACCTTCGCGCGCGCCGAGATGGTGACGCAGTGGGATGCCGCGATGCAGCGGCTCGCCGGTGGGACGCGAGCCGATGGCGCCAGGACCGCGATGCCCGCGGTTCCGGCCGCCGACGCGTCCTCTTATGCCGCGGCCGTCGTGGACGCGTTGGCCACGGTTCGGAAGGCTGCCGACCATGCGGCCGAGGTTCTGGCGCTCGACCGCTGCGAAGCTTTCGGCGCGGCGGATCCGGTCGCTCGGCTGCGCGAGACCGCGGCCTTCGCGACCGCCGCCGGCGCTGCGCTGCCGCGCCTGCGTGACAAGACCGCGTCCGAGGCTGCCGCGGCGGAAGCGGAGAAGATCGCACTCGCGGCATTCGTCAACGATCTGCGTGACGGCCGAGTCGCGGAAACCGACATCGCCCGGGCCTATGAGGCTGGATTCCTCAAGGCATGGGTCGCCGAGATGACGGAAGTGCATTCGCTCCTCGGGCAGTTTCGCGGTCGCGAGCACGACCGGGTGGTGGAGGCGTTCCGCCGCGCCGACCGGGAGCTCTTCGCAGCCGGCCGGGAGCGGGCCCGTCGCCAGGTGCTGCAGCGCCGGCCCTCACCGACAGCCGCCGTGCACGCGCAGAGCGAGGTCGGCATCCTGCGCCGACAGGCGGCGCGGCGGCGCGGCCGAATGCCGGTGCGCCGCCTGCTTGCGGAGCTACCGACACTGGTTCCACGGCTCACGCCGTGCATGCTCATGAGTCCCCTGGCGGTCGCGCATTTTCTGCCGGTGGACTGTGAAAAGTTCGACGCAGTGATCTTTGACGAGGCGTCGCAGGTGCGCACGGCCGATTCGGTCGGTGCACTCTGGCGGAGTTGCCAGGTGATCGTAGTCGGTGATCCACAACCGATGCCGCCGACGGATTTCTTCACTGCAGGGGATGGTGGGGATGATGGTGCGGCGGACGGCGTGCTG
>JBFXEP010000411.1:0-3414 GCA_050179995.1 Hyphomicrobium sp. | reverse complement strand
CGATGTAGTCGTCGGCGCCCATCTTGAGGCCGAACAGCTCGTCGATCTCCTCGTCCTTCGAGGTGAGGAAGATGACCGGCATGTCGGACTGCTGGCGCACGCGGCGGAGCAGCTCCATGCCGTCCATCCGCGGCATCTTGATGTCGAAGATGCCGAGGTCGGCGGGGTCCTCGGTCAGAGCCTCGAGGGCGGAGGCGCCGTCGCTGTAGGTGCGGACCTTGTAGCCCTCGGCCTCGAGCGCCATGCCGAGCGAGGTGAGAATGTTGCGCTCGTCATCGACAAGAGCGATCGTGCTTTTCTCTTTCATGGTCCCGTTTATCCTCGCGGCAACCCTATATCTGCTTTTTGGGCTTTATGGTCCCAAGGTGGATCAATTGTGGCAGAGCGTTTCTAGGTGTCAGGGTCTGAACACAAACTGAATGGACACTCTGGGCCCAGAAAGCGAGCAGCGTGACGCCATGGCAGATACCGCCGACCCAGACTCTGATCGAGGCAAGGCATCCGGCCCGGCGGCGGCCCAGCTCCCTCCGGGCGAGGCGGCTCGCGTCCTCATGCGCCGTGCGCTCAAGGCCTCGCTGGCGACCAGCGAGGCGTCGACCGGCCATCCATACGCCTCGCTGGTCACAATCGCAACCGATGTGGACGGAACGCCGCTGTTCCTCATCTCAACCCTTGCTCTGCACACGAAAAATCTCAAATCCGACGCGCGGGCGAGCGTGCTGTTCGACGGCACCGACGCGGCCGGCGACCCCCTCGCCGGGGGGCGGGTCACGGTCATGGGGCGGGCGTCAAAAACAGGGCGGGCGACGGCGCGGGAGCGCTTCCTGGCCCGGCAGCCGCATGCCCAGGGCTACGCCGATTTCCCAGACTTCGCCTTCTACGAGCTGGCCGTCGAGCGGGCGCACTACATCGGCGGCTTCGGGCGCATCGTCGACCTCGAGCCCGCGGATCTCATCCTCGACACAGCGGACGCCTCCGCTCTCGTTGCGGCGCACACTGACATTGTCGCGCACATGAACGAGGACCATGCGGCGGCGATTGTGCTCTATGCGACAGAGCTCGCCGGGGCACCTGGCGGCCCCTGGCGCATGACAGGCATCGACCCCGAAGGCTTCGACATCGTCTGTGACGGCATGACCCGGCGGCTGGCATTTACCAAGCGCGTCACCACGCCCGAGGAGGCGCGCCAGGAGCTTATCCGCCTCGTGGGCGTCGCGCGGGAGCAAAGCTCCAAGGGTTGACCATTCCTAACCTCCGCAACGGGCCGTGCTTGAAGGGATATTCTTTCAGGTGCTAGCCTTGGGGCACGCCCAATCAAAAAAACCAGCGTCAAGCTCAAAGCCGTTGCGCGGAGGAAAATCCACACATGAACGCGATGCCCCCTGTCGAGGTCAAAACAAGCAATCCGGCCGTGCTGGCTTTCGTCGAGGAGGCGCGAGCGCTCTTCAAGCCCGACAGCGTGCGCTGGTGCAACGGCAGCAAATGGGAATACCAGGAGCTCCTGAAGGCGCTGGTCGACGGCGGCACAGCGCAGTGGCTGAACCCGGCCAAGCGGCCGAACTCCATCCTCGTGCGCTCCGACCCCGCGGACGTCGCCCGCGTCGAGGACCAGACCTTCATCTGCTCGGTCTCCAAGGACGACGCCGGCCCGACCAACAACTGGGCCGATCCCACTGAGATGAAGGCGACGCTGTCTCAGCTCTACGACGGGGCGATGGCGGGCCGCACCATGTACGTCGTGCCCTACTCGATGGGTCCGATCGGATCGCCCATCGCCGGCATCGGCATCATGGTCACCGACAGCGCTTACGCGGTCGCCAACATGCACATCATGACGCGCGTCGGCGACAAGGTGCTGGCGGCGCTCGGCAACAGCGCCGACTTCGTGCGCGGCCGGCACACGGTCGGCTATCCGCTGTCGACGCCGGCAACGGCCGACGTGCCGTGGCCCTGCAACAAGACCAAGTACATCTCGCACTTCCCGGAGACGCGCGAGATCTGGTCTTATGGATCGGGCTACGGCGGCAATGCGCTCCTTGGCAAGAAGTGCCATGCGCTCCGCATCGCGTCCGTCAAGGCGCGCGACGAGGGCTGGCTCGCCGAGCACATGCTGATCCTCAAGCTCACCAATCCAGAAGGAAAGGTGAAATACGTTGCCGCCGCCTTCCCGTCCGCCTGCGGCAAGACCAACCTCGCCATGCTGGTGCCCACCATCCCCGGCTGGAAGGCCGAGACGATCGGCGACGACATCTGCTGGATGAAATTCGGGGCCGACGGGCGGCTCTACGCCATCAACCCCGAGACCGGCTTCTTCGGCGTGGCGCCCGGCACGTCGAACGAGAGCAACCTCAACGCGATGAAGACGCTTCACGCGAACATCATCTACTCCAACGTGGCGCTGACCGACGACGGCGACGTGTGGTGGGAGGGCATGAGCGAGCCGCCGGCACACACCGTCGACTGGATGCGCCGCTCATGGATTCCGACCTCGGGACGCCCCGCGGCACACCCGAACGCCCGCTTCACGGCGCCGGCCGCGCAGTGCCCGGTGATCGCCAAGGAGTGGGACGATCCGGCCGGCGTGCCGATCGACGCCATCCTGTTCGGCGGGCGGCGGGCCTCCGTGGTGCCGCTGGTGTCGGAGGCGCTGTCGTGGCGCCACGGCACGTTCCTCGGCTCCATCATGGCGTCGGAGAAGACGGCCGCGGCCGCGGGCAAGGTCGGCGAGCTTCGGCGCGACCCGATGGCCATGCTGCCGTTCTGCGGCTACCACATGGGCGACTACTTCCAGCACTGGATCACCATGGGCGAGAAGGGCGGCAGCGAGATGCCGAAGATCTTCTACGTCAACTGGTTCAGGAAGAGCGCGCAAGGCAAGTTCCTGTGGCCGGGCTATGCCGAGAACAGCCGCGTCTTGAAGTGGATCTTCGAGCGCTGCGATGGAACGGCTGGGGCCGTCGACACGCCGATCGGCAAGCTGCCGGCCGCGGGCGCGCTCGATCTCTCCGGGCTCGACGTGCCGGCCGATGCCATGAGCGAGCTCTTGCGCGTGGACATCGACGGCTGGAAAGCGGAGCTCCCCTCCATTCACGAGCACTTCGCGACGTTCGGCGCCAAGCTGCCGCGCGCGCTCGGCGAGGAACACGCGGCCCTCGCGCAGCGGCTGGGGTAGCGGCCCACATTGGTCTCAGTTCGCAGAGAACCCCCGGGCAAGCCCCGGGGGTTTTGCTCATGCGCGCCCGCAACGCTCGATCTGGCGTCTGAATCGTGATCTACACGAAGCATGCCTACGCTCGAGGCGTGCGCGAGACCGTGGAACGACGGCGATGCTCGACTGGCTTTCCAGGCTGTTCCGGCGGCGCGAGGTGGCTCAACCGCAACGCCCGCGCTCCACGTCGCCCGTGCGCGTCACGC
>JBFXEP010000410.1:0-3430 GCA_050179995.1 Hyphomicrobium sp. | reverse complement strand
AGTCCCTGCTGCCTCAGCGCGGAATAGCGGCGGATAGCCGTTACATGGTCCTCTCCGTAGTCTGCCGTCGCCCGGCCCCCGGAAGGTGGGGGCACGAAGCCTTCTGCGATCATGTACCGGATCTGCCGCTCGGCTTGTCCGGTGAGCTTTGCCAGCTCGCGAATATTCATGATCAGCGCCTTTCGACATAATATTTGTCGAAAGAATATGGCGCGTTGAAGGCGCCGGCAATCGGCCGTGATCGGGCCTCGCCGGCGACGCCGTTGCGCCTCAAAATCGCGCCGGGCGCTCCGCATACTGCGCGTCGGTCGAGATTAGTGCGGGCTTCGGGGAGGACAATCATGCGCAATCACGCCGCGCGCTGCGCCGCGCTCGTCGTCGGGCTTTGGAGCAGCAGCGCGCTGGCGCTGGACTGCACCAGGCACAACGCTGAGAAGGAGCAGATCAAGTGCCTGGAGGAGGAGGTCACCACCTTGCGCCAGGAGATGGAGGAGATGGCGCAGAGATTGAACGAAACGCGCTTCTCGGCCGCGGAATCCGAAGCGCGCATGGTCGAGCGCATGGAAAGACGCATCCGCGAGGAGACCGAGCCGCGCGTCCGCGCGCCGTTCTGACCAGGGAACGCGCCCGCTAGAATCTCTTCTTGAACAGCCCGCGCCGCTCGTAGACCTCGGCCGCTTCGGCGACGAAAGCCGCCACGCTCTTCGCTCCGTAAATCTCGCCGAGCTCGCGCGCAGCTGCGAGCAGCACGTCTTTCGACGGCGCGCGCCCGGGCCGCAACAGCTCGTAGACCCGCATGATGGTCTCCTGCGGCACATCGACGAGCTCCGCCGCCCGCTCGAAGTTCTGCGCCAGCGTCGGCCGGCCCGCCGCACGCGCGATCTCGGCCTGCTGGCCGAGCGCCTCTGCGGTGATCGACAGATCCTCGAGCGTGACCCGGTCCTCGACCACGGCATCGAGCGTGAGGTCCTCGAGACCCTTGCCGCGCTTGCCGCGCACCAGCTCCGGGCGCTTCTCGGCAAGCGGATAGTCGGCGATCGATAGCGGCTCGTTGCTCATGCCGAGACCCCCAGGAACGAGATCTCGAGCTCCTCGGGCGCGGCTCCCTCGGAGGTCATCTCCGTCTCGACCGCATAGATGAGCGACACGCGCGCGTGATAGCGCGAGCCCATCGCCTCGCCCCGCGTCGGCACGACCACGGGCTCCGGCAGATCGCCGCGCGCGTACACGGCCGCGTTCCGCCCCATGCGCCGGTAGTGCTCGAGGCGCGTGATCGGCGAGTTCGAGAACAGCTCGAGATTGTTGTGCGGCTGCCGGTCCTTCTGATGGATGACCGCCGTGCCCTTGGCCTGCAGCCCGATGCCGATGCCGGAGCCCGCGAGCCGCGCCGCGCTGAGCCCGAGAAACGACGTGTCGGCCGTGTGCTTCATGCGCACGATGCGCGCCCGCCCGCCTTCCTCGGCGATGCCCTGCACCAGCTCGCGCAGGATGGCGGACAGCGGATGGCCGGCGACGGACTGGAAGAGCTTGATGCCGAACGCCGGGCTGACGCCGATGACGATGTCCTGCCCATCCGTGCTCGCCGCCGCCGATCCCGCCGTCCGATAGGCGATGCGCCGGCTCTCGGCGGCCTTGTGCACCTGCTCCGCGCGCAGCACCTCCTCGCGCGTGAGCACGTCGCGGATGGCATTGATCTCCCTGCGCCGCGCTTCCCCGACGCGGTAGCCGGTGCCCGGCCCCGCGTAGTCGTTGGGATCGTTGACGGCACTCAGCACGCGCCCGTCGCGCACCACGGCCGAGGTCTGCAGATAGTCGCCCGAGACGCGCAGCCGCACGAGGTTGAGAAGGTTCTGCGCCTCCGCGACGAACCCGCGCCGCGCCAGCGCCTTGATCACGTCCACGACCGTGATGCCGCGCGCGTGGATGGCCTCGCTGATCAGCGTCACGTCGCGCGGCATGAAGCTCGCCGTCTCGTCCGAGCCCGAGGCCGCGGCAACGCTCTGCTTCATCGCCTGCGTGGGCTTGCCGAGCCCAAGCTCCTCGAGCACCGCCGACAGCACCTCGATGGCGTGCTTCCTGAGCTCGAAGATGCGCGTCTCCTCGACCGGCGAGAGCCCTCCGTCGGCCTCGAAGTCGCGCTGCAGCACGAGATAGTCCTCGAGCTCCTCGCCGTTGAGCAGCGAGGCGTTGAACGAGTTGTCGTACTTCAGGATCGAGCCGAAGCCGGAGCAGATGAGGTCCGATCCCGCGATCAGGTAGGGCAGGATCTTCGCCCCGACGCGGATCTCGGACTCGGTCGCACGCGCGTCGTTGCCCGATGCGCATTCGAGGTCGAGCCACACCGCGATCAGGTTCTCCGCCATCAGCTCGCGCATGCCGCCGGGGACCGTGCATGTCACCGGCGCGCCGTCGATGCCGCCGTTCTGCGTGCCCTGCACCCCCATCGCCCGCTGTAGGCAGAGGCAGCGCGCCTCGAGGTAGAGCAGCGACTTGCGCTCATGGAAGCCCATGAGCAGCTCCGAGCCCGCCCCCGACGTGCAGCGCATCTTAATGCCGCGCGACGCGTATGCGGCCGCGAGGAAAGCCTTCGACCAGGGCGTGTCGTCGCCGTCGATGAAGCTCTTCTCCGTGCCGTAGACCGACACCGTCTCCGCGTAGGAGGTGAAGCCGGCCATGCCAATCTTGAGCTCCTCCGCCTCCTCGCTCGAGCATTGGAACAGGCTGCCCCAGCGCCCGACCGCCGCCCCGACCGCGCAGGCGACCGCGTTCGACCAGGAATTGCGCGCCACCCGCATCGTCGTCTCGATCTCGTCGAAGCCGAACGCGACGGCCGTCGCGGCGTCCGCCGCCATTTGCAGGGGATCGTCCTTGGCGTTGGTCACGTGCGCCTGGTTGCCGGGCGTCCGGCGCGCCCGCATCTTGCCGTAGGCGAACGCGATCTCGAGCGACGACAGGTGCGCGACCACCTCGGCGAGCTTGGCCGGCGTCATGCCGTGTGCCAGCCGCACCAGCTCGCCCCTCGGCACGCTCATGTCGACCAGCATGCGCGCGATCTCGAGCGACGGCATGGCCATCGCCTCGGCCGCGACGGCGGGGTCGAGATGGTACTTGGCGATGAAGACGTCAATCATGTCGAAGTCGCGCGCCGCGACCCCGTCCATGGCCTCGACGCTGCCGCCGGCGGCGACCGCGAACGACGGCTTGGGATCGTGCGGGCTCGCAAACGCCACGAACCCGTGCTCGGCATCCTCGATTGCGAACTTGTCGAGCCTCAGCGGCCGCTCGTCCCAGTCGGAGAAGCGCTTCCAACGATTGGGGGATGGGCGAGGCTCATCTGCCAAGGCGGTTCTCCCACGCTAAGCCGGCCCTTTTTACGCAGGTAGTATCCTAGCCAGTCCGCCGATCCATTGACAGGACAGTTCGAGAAGTT
>JBFXEP010000409.1:0-3432 GCA_050179995.1 Hyphomicrobium sp. | reverse complement strand
AACCGCGCCGCCAACAAGGACCTGCTCGACACCGGCACGCTCTATGTCGCCCGCTTCAACGCCGACGGCACGGGCGAATGGCTGCCGCTCGTCCACGGCAGCGCCAACAAGGACGGCCAGGTCTGGCTCTCCGAGGCCAACGGCTTCAAGGACCAGGGCGAGATCCTCATCCACACGCGCCTTGCCGCCGACCTCCTCGGCGCCACGCGCATGGACCGCCCGGAGGACGTCGACGTCAATCCGAAGACCGGCAAGGTCTACGTGATGCTGACCAACAACAACAAGCGCAAGGCCGACCAGGTCGACGCCGCCAATCCACGCGCCGACAACAAGTTCGGCCATATCATCGAGATCACGCCGGCGGGCGGCGACCACACCGCACCGACCTTCGCCTGGGACATTCTCTTGAAGTGCGGCTCGCCCGAGATCGCCGAGGTCGGCGCCGCCTTCAATCCCGCCACCTCGAAGGACGGCTGGTTCGGCATGCCGGACAATTGCGCCATCGACGCCGATGGCCGCCTCTGGGTCGCGACCGACGGTAACTCGCCTGCCGAGACCGGCCGCGCCGATGGCATCTGGGCCGTCGAGACGGAAGGCACCGGCCGCGGCACCGCGCGCTGCTTCTTTCAGGTGCCGACCGGAGCCGAGATGTGCGGGCCGTGCCTCACGCCCGACCTCGAGACCTTCTTCGTCGCCGTCCAGCACCCGGGCGAGACCGAGGACGACGGTCCCCTCTCGACCTTCGAGAGCCCGGGCACACGCTGGCCCGATTTCAAGGACGGCATGCCGCCCCGTCCGTCCGTTGTCGCCATCACGCGCAAGGGCGGCGGCAAGATCGCCGGCTAGACCATGATCGCTTCGGACCCTATCAGTCCGAAGCGTGGAAAATCGGTCTCATCAAAAAGACCATGATCGCTTCGAACCCTGGTCGCCCCGATCGTCGCGCCGCCTACTAGGGCGCGGCGTGAATCGGCGGCGCAGGCCAAGTCCGAAGCGATCATGGTCTCGTCAAAAGCCTGAACCGTGCCGGCCCCGCATGTACACGGGGCCGGAACGAGCGAGCTTCCATCAGCCTGCGAGCTTGGCCTTGATGAAGCCGAGCACGAGCGCCGTCAGCGCGCCGCTCACGCCGCCGGTCGCGAAGCCCGTGACGATGGCATTGATATCGAGGCCCGATGCGGCAGCCGCTCCGCCGAGTCCGAGCAGCGGGCCGAGGAGTTGACCGCCAAGCCCGCCGCCGAGCGCGCCGGCAATGGTATTGCCGAGGGTGCCGAGGGCATCGTTCTTGGTCGCCGCGGCCGCGGCATTGCCGCCGAGCGCTCCGCTTGCCGCTTGAATGAGAAGCTGCGTAAGGTCCATGGTTCGTCGTCTCCCCTTGTCGCCCCGGCTTTGTCACCGACGATCGGCGCAAACCGGCTGAGCACCACAAGCTTTCCCATGTTTCGAGACGGCGCAAGACGGGATTGGGCCGAAATGGTTGACAATCTGCGCGTCCTCTAACTTAGGGTGGAGCCCGCCAGCGGCTGCAATTTGAGCCTTGCGGTCCGGTCCTTTCGCGGTGCAAACATCCATCCAAGACAACGCGGAGCCCGCCCAAGATGACCGTCCATGTCGTTCCGGTGACAGCAGCGGACAGAGATGCCGTCCGCCACGACTGGACCCGCGCCGAGGCGCAGGCCATCCACGACCTGCCCTTTAACGATCTTCTGTTCCGCGCCGCCGCCGTCCAGCGCCGCCATTTCGATCCCAACAAGGTCCAGCTCGCGCGGCTCCTCTCCATCAAGACCGGCGGCTGCGCCGAGGATTGCGGCTACTGCAGCCAGTCCGCCCACCATGCGGCCGCGACCGGCCTCAAAGCCTCCAAGCTGATGGAGGTCGAGCGCGTCATCTCGGAGGCCCGCAAGGCCAAGGCCCAGGGCGCGACGCGCTACTGCATGGGCGCTGCCTGGCGCTCGCCTAAATCGCGCGACATGCAAGCCGTCGTCGCCATGGTGGAAGGCGTGAAGGCCCTTGGCATGGAGACCTGCATGACGCTCGGCATGCTCTCCGACGACGATGTCGTGCAGCTCAAGGACGCCGGCCTCGACTACTACAACCACAACATCGACACCTCCGAGCGCTACTATTCCGAGATCGTCAAGACGCGCACCTTCGCCGACCGCCTCGACACGCTGGCCCGCGTGCGCGAGGCCGGCATCAAGGTCTGCTCCGGCGGCATCGTCGGCCTCGGCGAGACGGCCGAGGACCGCATCGACATGCTGGTGACGCTGGCGAACCTCGACGAGCACCCCGAGAGCGTGCCGATCAACATGCTGATCCCGATTCCCGGCACCCCGCTCGAGAACCGCGAGAAGGTCGACGCCATCGCCTTCGTGCGCATCATCGCGCTCGCCCGCATCATGATGCCGGCATCCTTCGTGCGCCTGTCGGCCGGCCGCACGGAGATGAGCGACGAGACGCAGGCGCTCTGCTTCTTCGCCGGCGCCAACTCGATCTTCTGCGGCGACACGCTTCTGACCGCCGACAATCCGGGCGAGGACAAGGACCAGGCACTGTTCCGGAAACTCGGCATCGAGCCGATGGCCCTCGAAGCCGAATCCGGTGCCGGCGTCGGTGCGGTGGAAACCACGGAGCACGCCGGCTGCGGCTGCGCCGGACATACATCATGTCAGACAGTCACGAGCGGGCGCTGAAGGCGCTCGAGCGGCGGGGACGCCTGCGGGCACTCAGCCCTCGCAGCGGCATCGACTTCTCGTCCAACGACTACCTGGGGCTCGCCTCCTCGCCGGAGCTTGCGGAGGCTGTCGCCCGCGCCTTGGATCGCGGGGTCGCCGTCGGCGCCGGCGGCTCGCGCCTCCTGCGCGGCAACGATCCCGAGCACGAAGCACTCGAAGCCGAGGCCGCCGCGTTCTTCGGCGCCGAAAGCGCTCTCTATTTCGGCGGCGGCTTCCTCGCCAACTACGCGCTTTTCTCGACGCTGCCCGCGCGCGGCGATCTCGTCGTCCACGACACCTTGATCCACGCCAGCGTCATCGACGGCATGCGCGCCGGCAAGGCCACCATCGCCGCGGCAGCCCACAACCACGCCCAGAGCTTCGACGACGCCATCCGCCAATGGCGCGCCGCGGGCGGCACCGGCCGGCCCTGGATCGCCGTCGAGAGCCTCTATTCCATGGACGGCGACCAGGCCCCGCTGGCCTACCTTATCGCCATCGCCCGCCGCCATGACGCCATGCTCGTCGTCGACGAAGCCCACGCCACGGGCGTGCTCGGCCCCGGCGGCCGCGGCCTCGCCCACGCGCTCGAAGGCGCGCCGGACGTCATCTCGCTCCACACCAGCGGCAAGGCGCTCGGCGCGAGCGGCGCGCTGCTGCTCGCCCCCCGCGTTGTGCGCGACTTCATGATCAACCGCGCCCGGCCCTTCATCTACTC
>JBFXEP010000408.1:0-3447 GCA_050179995.1 Hyphomicrobium sp. | reverse complement strand
AGCTGCTCCTGCGCCGCCGGGCGGCGCGTGTCGAGCGACGCCATCAGAACTTTCTTCTTGTCGCGCGTCTTGAGGCGCCAGGCGATCTTGGCGGTGGTCGTCGTCTTGCCCGAGCCCTGCAGGCCGGCCATCAGGATCGCGACCGGCGGCGCCGCATGGAGGTCGATCGGCTCGGCGTCCGAGCCGAGCATGCGCACAAGCTCGTCGTTGACGATCTTGACCACCATCTGGCCGGGGGTGACCGAGCGCAGCACCTCCTGCCCGACCGCCTTCGCCCGCACGCGATCGATGAAGTCGCGCACAACGTCGAGCGCCACGTCCGCCTCGATCAGCGACCGGCGCACCTCCCGCATGGCCTCGTTGACGTCGGCTTCCGTCAGCGCACCGCGTTTGGTGAGCTTGTCGAAAACCTGCCCCAGCCGATCTGAGAGCGATTGAAACATCTAGTGTCCCGTTTCCGAAGTTCGCCCACACTTGCCGCTAGGTTCCGGAGCGAACTTCGGAAACATAAGGGACACTAGAATCATAGCCCTACGCGTGTGATTCAAATCGAGAAATTCGCTCTGAACCTCGCCGCCACGTCGGGCGAATTTCTCGATCATCACACGCGTGCCCTTCTGCAAAACAAAGCAGCACCCGAGGGCGCAACGCGCTGTCGGGTGTTGACCCCCCTGCCTCCCGGATGCTCATCGGCATCCATGTGCAGGGCGGCGGCTCTGAAATCAGGGCCGTCTGGATTTGCGCGCACCATCTACGATGGGGTGTTTCTTGTCAACGCCAACCCCCGGAGGCCAAAAAATGGCTTGAAATCAGGGGAGCGGCCCAGCGGACGGCCGGCTCGATACACCGGCACCATAATTCCGCCGCGCCGATCTGTGCTCAGGGGAAACGGAGCCGGGGGGCCCCGAGGGGAGACGAGATCAATGAACGAGCGCCGCTCGCTTTGCACGGCAGCGTGCCTGGCTCTTTTGGCCGCAACGCTCAGCGGCTGCGCATCCGGCGGCAATCCGTTCAAGAACACGTCGGACTTCGACCGCACCTTCATCGGCGCCGCCCAGACCTGGGACCTCGACAAGAACGGCTCGGTCTCCTGCGAGGAGTGGGTGCAGTACGTCTCGGCCTCCGTCCGCGAGAACGATACCAACGGCGACGGCGCCCTCGACGCCGACGAATGGAAGAAGCTGGTCCGGAGCGACCGCCTGTTCGAGGTCGCCAACATCTCCTACTACGACACCAACGGCGATGGACGCATCACCGCCGAGGAGATGACCGGCAAGCAGAACCTCGCTTTCAAGCTGCTCGACCGCAACACCGACTGCCAGATCGACCGCACCGAGACCGTCCAGGTCCACGGCATCGACAAGCCGAAGGCGGCGGACACCGGGTCCTCGGCCGGGCGCGGCCCAGGCTCCGGTGGTGCTGGTGGCGGCGGCTACTGACGCTCACTTGCCCTCGGGCGCCATGCGCACGATGCGGCCGCCGTCGTCGGTCACGATGTAAACCGCTCCGTCCGGTCCCTGCTTGAGATCGCGCACGCGCTCGCCGATGTCCTCGGCCAGCACCTCGTGCTGCACCACCTCGCCGTCTTTCACGACCAGCCGCTGCACCTGCATATACTTGAGCGCGCCGACCAGGAAGTTGCCCTTCCACGCGGGAAAGAGATCGCCCGTGTAGAGCAGCAGCGACGACGTCGCGATCGACGGCTTCCAGTAGTAGACGGGCTGCTCGAACCCGTCCTTGGCCGTGATGCCCTCGCCCACCGGACCGCCGGAATACTCGATACCGTACGTGATGACAGGCCAGCCGTAGTTCTTGCCGGAGATGGGTTGGTTCAGCTCGTCACCGCCCTGCGGGCCATGCTCGAGCGTCCACAGCTTCCCCGTCGCGGCATCGAGCGCCGCGCCCTGCACGTTGCGGTGGCCGATCGACCAGATCAGCGGATCCCAGCCCTCCTGCGCCGGCTTTTCGGCGGCAGGGGCACCATCGGTCGTGATGTAGATGACCTTGCCGAGATGGTTCTTCGGGTTCTGCGCCTCGACCCGTGTCTGGCGGTCGCTGCGCTCGCCGACCGTCACGAACAGCTTGTCGTCCGCCGTCACGACAATGCGCGAGCCGAAGTGCTTGTCGCCGTCGTACGAGGGCTGCTGACGGAAGATCACCTTCACGTCCTCGAGCGCGCCGCTTGCCCCGCTCGCGACCAGCTTACCGCTCGCCACGCTGGTCCCATTCCCCTCGTCCCCGCGCGGCTCCGAGAAGGAGAGGAAGATGCGCCCGCTCTCGGCGAAGTCGTTGGCAAGAGCCACGTCGAGAAGGCCGCCCTGCCCGCGCGACGCAACGTCCGGCACGCCGTTGATCGGCGCGCCGAGCGTGCCGTCCTTGTCGACGATCCTGAGCTTGCCCGCCTTCTCGGTGACCAGCATGCGCCCGTCGGGGAGGAACTCGAGCGCCCACGGGTTCTCGAGGCCCTTGGCAATGGTCGTCAGCGTCACCGCCGTCTTGGGCGCGTCCGGAGCATTCGTCTGCGCGGACGAGGCCGCGTCGGACATCAGGAACAAAAGGGGAGCGCTGACGGCGATGCCCGTGCGGAAGCTCATGGGTGACCTCATGCATGTTGCCAACGGCAGGACTAGAGTGCTTCCGGAAAAGTGGGAACCGGTTTTCCGACAAGAAGCACGTCAAGACAAAGACCTGGAGGCTTTCCGCGATTCCATGAAAAGCGGAAAGACTCTAGGGCGGCAATGCTTCGCCTTTATGTAGGCCGCGAGCCTCGATTTGCGAGCCGCATGAAGTCCTTGCTCCATGCATCCGGCGTCAATTGTCTTTTCCCGCCGCTTCGCCCATATAGTCGCGTCATGAGCACCCCGCCGTCCCTCCGCTATGTCAAGATGAACGGCCTCGGCAACGAGATCGTCGTCGTCGACCTGCGCCATGGCGGCGAGCTGAAGCTGGCGGACATCGCCACCGCCGCCCGCAACCCGAGAACCGCGTTCGACCAGATGATGGTCCTCTGCCCGCCCCGTGCGGAGGGTACTGACGCATTTGTCCTGATCTACAATGCCGACGGCTCGGAGTCCGCCGCCTGCGGCAACGGCACGCGCTGCATCGGCTGGCTGGAGACGGACCGCACCGGTAAGGCCGAGCTCCGCTTCGAGACCCGCGCCGGCATCCTCGACGTATCGGTCCGCGATGCCTCCGCCATCACCGTCGACATGGGCGAGCCGCGCTTCGCCTGGAAGGACATCCCGCTCTCCGAGCCCTTCCACGACACGCGCGCCATCGAGCTGCAGATCGGCCCCATCGACAACCCCGTGCTGCACTCGCCCTCCGTGGTGAACGTCGGCAACCCGCACGTGGTGTTCTGGGTCGACAAGCCCGTCGAAAGCTACGACCTGGCCCGCTTCGGCCCGCTGATCGAGAACCACCCGCTCTTCCCCGAGCGCGTCAACG
>JBFXEP010000407.1:0-3464 GCA_050179995.1 Hyphomicrobium sp. | reverse complement strand
ATGAGGTGCCACAGACACGCGTCGTCGTCCGGATAGAGGGTGCGGAACTGCGTCAAGGTCATGGATTTGTTGCTCATGACCTCAATATAGCTGTTCTCGGGCTACATGTCTAGAGGGGATAATTGCGCTAAGCCGCCCTCATGGTTCACCGCTACAAGGTCTGGCGCTCGGCGCTGCTCGAGGCGCGGGGCATTCTCAAGGCCTACCGGGAGATCAGGAAGGGGAGGGGGAAATGACGTGGTTCAGGGCGCCGGCCTTAATGACGCTGCCCGTTGTCGTGCTTTACGTCGTCGTGCTGCCGGTCGGCCTATTGCTCGGGGCGCCCGAGAGCGAGGCCGCCACCACGATTGCGCTGTTCGTTGGGGGCGTAGCTGGCCTCGCGGCGTGGCTGTGGACGCTGCGCGAGATACGAAAAACCCCGGAGGGGGGTTCACTCCGCCGCCACCAATCGGTGGCACCGCCCGACGCGCTGGGCGGCGGGGATCAGGCCATCGGTTCGCCACCGTTTGAGCCACTTTGACACCGTTGACTTGTCGACGCCCCAATCGGTGGCGAGCACGTCCTGGGCGTCAACCGTTTCCCCGGATGCCATGCGGCGCGTGACGTCGAGCAGGGCCTCGGCGCGGCTGTAAACACGGGCGCCGCCACCGTTTCCGCTCTTCGAGGGCTTCGGCCCGCCACCGTTTCCCGAGTTGCCCCAGTTTCCGGTGCCGGGCGTACCACCGATGCCGAGTTTCCGGGCCTCGTCGATGCCATCGGTGCAGAAATCGGACTGCTCCGATGGCGTGACGGGCCGGTCGGTGGCAACCGTTGCCGGCAACTTCCGGGTATTCTCCGGGTGTTGCCCGGGTTTCCGGTGGCGGAAAGCGAAGCCCAGCGAGACGATCGAGCCGACCTCGAAGAACAAGGTCCAGAGGAACGGCTCGAGGAGCATCAGCGCCGCCTTGGCTTTCGCCTCGTCGGCACCGAGCAGCGCGGCGATCTTGGCGCCCTCGGCGGCCTTGGCGTTGACCGGCCGGGCAGGGCCGATCTTGTCCAGGTCCGCGACGTGGCCCTTCACGGCGGCTTCGTAGACGCCGATCGTGGCCGTGATGCCTTCGCACCGCTTGCCCTTGCCGGTCTTGCACTCGCGCGCAAGGTCGTCCTGGGCACCCGTCAGCATCGCCTCGGCGCGGGCGAGGGCGGCCTTGATGGTCACCCGGCGCTCGGCCGCGTCGTCCGCCTGGCTGGCCGTCAGCATCGTGGCCTCGGCCTGCCGGCCGACGCTGTTGAACACCACGAGGCCCGTGCCGGCGAGGAACAGCACGAGGAAGCCGAGGGCGGCCCCGCTATGCTTCGCCTGCCAAGCGTCGCGCATCAGATGTCCGGCGGCGATGGTGCCGAACACCATGAGGACCGTGAGCTGGACGGAGGTTGTCCACCGGCTCGGGTCCGTGAGGGTGTCGCCGAGGATGATGCGCAGGCCCCCGAACGTGAAGGCCGCCCCGGCGGCGATTGCGAGCGTGCGCCCGCCTGTGCTAATGGTGGTCATGTCGAAGTCCTTTCTTCGCAAGAGAGTGGGTTGAGACACGGCCCGGGGGCGTTCGTAGCGCCTGCCGGGCTTTTCGTTTGTCCTGCGAGCCGGTTGCGTGAAGGGGCTTGCAGGATGTTTGTTTTTGTACTACAGAAAATAGGCAAGCACAAGGGGCTTGACGTAAGTTTTTGTAGGACGTAAAGGAGCGGACATGCAACACGCAGCGGAAATGAGCGACATGGCCAAGCGCATCGGGCGTCCGTCCAAGCCCGAGGACGAGCACGCCGTGCTGTTGTCGACGCGGTGGCCCCGGCCGCTGGTCGAGCGCACGGACGCGATCTGCGAGAGGCGGCCCGATCAGCCCTCGCGCACCACGGTGATGCGCGAAGCCCTCGCCATCGGCCTCGACGCGCTCGAGGCGCGGCTCAAGGGGAGGAAGTGATGAAGCTCAGTGACGCGATGAAAAAGAACGCGGAGTACAAGCGGGCGGACGAATTGAAGGCGCGAGAGCGTCAGCAGCGCAGCGCCGCGCCGCGCACATCTCGCATTTGACGAGCGCCCTCGACGTTCCCGAGGTGCAGTTTGAGCACAGCGGTCACGATTACCTTGTGTGCCACTACAACGGCAACGAGTATCGCGTCGAGGTGGCCGACCCCGACAAGCCAGAGTTTCGGCTACTGAAGAACAGGCAGGGAATTGGCACGCTGTCGAGTCGTGACGATGTGATGCTTGCCCTCGCTAAAGCCCTTGTGCCAGGAGAATGACAATGGACTACGTGCTGATCGCGCTGTTTCTCGTGGCGTGCGCCGTCGCCAACCGCTGGGCGCTCGCCCGCGACGTCGAGCGCGCGATCGCCTTCGAAAACCGTGGCGAAAAATAGTTCAAAAAAAGATTCCCCAAAAAGCCGCGAATCGCGTACCGAGTCAGATAACGTCGCGAGACGAGTCCACCAACCGCCCCAGCCAGTGCGCTGCCGGGCGGTTTTTTCGTTTCCCGGGGCCACGGGCTGCAGCCAGGCGCCGGCACTTCCGCGAGCGACGCACTCCCGACAGGCCGCGGTCGTAGATTCTCGGAGCGTGTCACTAGGAGCGGCGAAGCGGCTTCGGCTGTATTCGCAGGCCAGACCGGTGATGGGGACGCGAAACGTCGTAGTAGGCAGAGGTCGCGGGTTCGAATCCCGCCCGGCGCAAGCCGGTAGCTCAGAGGTAGAGCGCAGCGGAAGTGACGCCCTGAACTATTCGTTTTCCACCTCAGATCCGGCAGGCAACACATGACGATGCGGTCTCACGCTTCCGTGCCCCATGCCGCGAAGACGGGGCGGAACACTTTTGCTTCGGCGCTTCGGATGCCCACGGCTCGCAAGATCTCGCCGCATCCGCGCCGGGACTATCGCTTGCCGCGCGAGTGCGAGGCGTGCGCCGGCATTCGCAGCGGGCTCGTCGAGGCCGTTCGTGCGCGCCGCTTCGCCAAGGCGGCGCAGCTTGCGGCGCGCGGCGCGGCGCTCATGTCCGGGCTGGTGCGCTCGTGATCGTCGTCGAGATCGACACCCGCGAGTTCACGCGCAAGGCGCGGCAGATGGGCATCTTTCGCGCCGATCAGCTGCCGTTCGCGCTCGCCAACACGCTGAACGACACGATGTTCAAGGACACGCGTCCGCAGATCATCGGGCCGACGTGGTCGGCGGCGTTCACCAAGCGCAACGCCGGGCTGCCGCGCGCGGCGATCAACGTCGAGAAGGCGAGCAAGGCCAAGTTGTCGGCCGGCGTCTTCGACGCCCTGGGTAAGGCAGACCTGGCCGTTCACGCACAAGGTGGCGCAAAGACCCACTCGGGTACGCTGGCCGTCCCCGTGTTGAGCCGGGTCAGGCTGCATGCGCGGGGCAAGTCGCCGTGGGCGCGGGAGTTGGAGCGCCGTTTCAGCGCGCGCGCCGTGAGGAAGACGGCCAAGGGCC